>NZ_KQ758633.1:69249-86348 GCF_001457055.1 Priestia veravalensis
ATGATATTATCGACATTGACGAGTTGATAAAAAAATCTAACCAACTTAGAGAACGAGAAAAAGAGATCAATAAAGAATTGAAAAGTATAAATCGAAGTAGCAAAACTGCCAATGAAGAAACAAAATATATTATCTCTAACATCGATACTGTATGGGAATACTCTACTGATCATGAACGAAAGCAGTTAATGAATAGCATTTTTACGCAAATCGTTATTGATACCAAAGAAGAATATAAAAGAGGAACAGGAAAACCTAGAGAAATCATTATTGTATCAGCGAAATGATTATATGTCTTTTATGGGTGGCGGTACGCTAATTCCCTGGGCATTGATCCCCGCTGCGGCTATCTGTGGTGTGAGTCCGTTTGAGCTAGCGCGCAGAAACTTAAAACCCGTGGCAATTGGATTAGTTGTCACGACCGTCGTAGCAATGTTTCTTATTTAAATTTTACATTTTTTATAAAGCATGAGTAATACAGTTAAATTTGGATACGATAAAAATCCTGGTCTAATAATCTAGACCAGGATTTTTTCATCCCATATATTGCTTTGAATCCATTGGAGCAGTTGGTGTTAAATAAGCTTTTACTAACGTATAAAACAGCAAACCCACTGTCAGCCAAAAACCACCTAGTAAGTAGCCACCCAAAACATCTGTCATATAGTGCTCAGCTAATAGGAAACGACTGACACCAATGAATAAAATCAGTAAACTAAAAACGATAATTGAAGCCTTTCTAACCGTCTCATTCTTCACATAAAAAATAATAAAAAACAATAAAAACCCATAAAGCATCAAACCCAGCATGGCATGACCACTTGGAAAGCTGTATCCCTCTACTCCCAATGTCGGACGTAGTCGTTCAATCCATGCTTTTACGGCGTTGTTCAGTAAATAACCGCTTAAAACAAAAGCCAGTACAGTCACAGCACCTACAGTGTCACGCTTGTTGAAACCTAATACTCCAACAAGTAAAAGGGATAGAATAATAATCATTGGCTTTGAAGCAAAAAATGAAGTAACTTCTAAAATTCGAATCACCAGCTCATGATTATGTATGTTTGTAGCAATGGTTAGAAAGAACGCATCTATGCCGTGCACCGGTCCATTAATTGTCATAACGACACCTATAAACATCCCCATCAGTGCAAGTAATAATAAAAGAATAAATCGATATTTCATACGCCACTTCCTCATGTATAAATTTATCTCCTTCTATTATTCATCGAACAAAAGCAAATGTGCAATCAATTTTTATTGGGAACGCTTCATTTGTTTTCATTTTCATCAAATATTGATATAATATAAAATGTCAAATAATTCTAAACTATTTATTTATTTAACAAAAACTCTACAAACAGCTATTATCAATGAAAGGATCTGACTTAATGATTTCAGAACTACACTCTTTACTAGAAAAAAGCTATGATGAAATGGTCCAAATTAGACGTTATCTTCACCAATACCCTGAACCTTCTTTCAAAGAATTCCAAACCGCTACTTATATCCGTAGCTTTTATGACAAAATTGGCGTGCCTTACCGAGCAAACGTTGGTGGAAATGGCATCGTCGCAACGATTAAAGGAGAAAAGCCTGGTCCAACAGTTGCTTTACGTGCCGACTTTGATGCTTTAGCCATCCAAGATGAAAAAGACGTACCCTATAAATCAACTGTTCCTGGCGTAATGCACGCTTGTGGACACGATGGACACACGGCTACCCTTTTGGTTCTCGCTAAATCCATTCAACAGTTAAAAGATCGCTTAGAAGGAACGATTGTGTTCATTCATCAGCATGCTGAAGAATATGCGCCTGGTGGAGCGAAACCAATGATTGAAGATGGATGCTTAGATGGCGTAGATGCGATTTTCGGCACACATTTATGGGCTGTTACCCCTACAGGTGTCATTCAGCACAGAAACGGTCCGTTCATGGCGGCAGCGGATCGATTTGAAATTACCATTAAAGGCGCTGGAGGTCACGGTGCTCAACCTCACAAAACCAAAGATGCAATTGTCATTGCTTCTCAGCTCGTGGTTAACTTGCAGCAAATTATCAGCAGACGCGTCAATCCAGTTGAATCAGCCGTCATTACTGTTGGTTCTTTCGTAGCGGAAAATGCCTTTAACGTAATTGCTGATTCAGCAAAGCTTGTTGGTACAGTTCGCACGTTTAGCGAAGATGTACGCAATGATATGGAAAGAGAAATTGAGCGTATCATTCAGGGAACCTGCTTAGCTGCTGATGCTTCCTATGACTATTCGTTTAAACGCGGCTACCCCGCCGTTGTCAATCATAGCGAAGAAAATGCGTTCTTAGCAAAAGTAGCAGAAACAATTCCAGAAGTGGAAAAAGTGGAAGAAACCGAACCGCAAATGGGTGGAGAAGATTTTGCTTATTATCTGCAGCACATAAAAGGAACATTCTTTTTCACAGGAGCGCAGCCTGAAGGCGTCGATACTCCTTATCCACATCATCATCCAAAGTTTGATTTTAATGAAAAAGCGATGTTAATCGCTTCAAAAACACTCGGTACAGCAGCAATTGAATACTTATCTAAAGAACAAAAAGCAGAATCCATTACATCTTAACTAGTTCGCCTCCATCTATTGAGTGTGGAGGCTTCTTTGCATAGGTAGAAACTTTTTGTCTCTTGCTTCGTATATAAGAAAAGCGGTTTTCAAAAAGGGGTGTCTGAATGACTGAGTATGAACAAAGAGCGTTGGCTGATGCAGAACACTGGAAGATTACGCTGTTAAAGCGTCCATCTGCCTTTCAGCGAAATGCCAAGCAGCTGCAAAACAAATTGAATAAAAAAGTACCAGAAAGCATTCATAAAATAATTACGGAAAGCATAAAAAAAATGGTAGAGACCACAATTATTGGCTCTACCATTACCACAAAGAAGGACTATAATCGCCATTTAAGCTTTGAAGAGCGTGAAGCTGAAATTAAGGCAACGATTTCTAAATATCGTAAAACTGCTGCCGTTGAGGGGGCAGGAACAGGCGTTGGCGGACTGTTGTTAGGCGCAGCTGACTTTCCTCTTTTTTTGTCAATTAAGATGAAATGTTTGTTTGATATTGCTACTATTTACGGTTTTGACGTCCGCAAGCAAGACGAACGGCTATTCATTTTATATATTTTTCACCTTGCGTTTTGTAGCGAAGAAAAGCGAACGGAAGTCTTTGCTCTTATACAGGAATGGAATCAATCGTCTCAACATAATCTCGATTGGAAAAGCTTTCAGCAAGAGTATCGTGACTATATTGATGTAATTAAAATGCTTCAGCTCATGCCTGGATTTGGCGCTTTTGTTGGTGCTTTTGCAAATTATCACCTGCTTGATCATGTCACTCAGGTTGCAATGAATGTATATCGTCTGCGGTTATTATCCTCAAACGAAAAAAATCTGCCCTAGGAGGCAGATTTTTTTATGCAATGGCTTTTTTCTTAATATAAGCAGTAACAAAAAATTGAACAAATAGCCCACCTGCAACAAAAGCAAACAAACCAACAAGCAAGTTAGAAGCTGCTACCACAATACTTAAACAAGCTGCTTGCAAAAATAAGACATTTCGAATAATGCTTAAAAACGCTGCTCTTCTTGTTTGCTCTTGAAGAGGATACAGAGATAACCACAAAACTTGTTTATGATGTTTCCATAGCGGCATGATTTGAAATCCTGTTATATAAAGCGTTAACAGTACAATAACAATATTTCCATAAGCAAAAGGAGTCGCTATCAAAATTAACCCGCTAATGACCGTCAAGCGTACTAGCAGACCTAAATAATCTCCTGCGCGCAAAAACGTACGCGTATATAAATAGCGATGAGTTGCCTGCTGTTGAAACGGGATACTCTTTAGAATAGTGTCCAAGTATGCCCTACGCTTTACCTGCTCCTTTAGTTGCGGAACATCCGTAAATAAGTTAGCCAAGCGATAAAACATTGCCACTCTCCGCTCTTCAAGCTCGATCAATGTTTCCCACTTCAACGGCTTTGCTTTTACAAGGGAACGGTAATATAGGGCTAAGCCGATAATAATAGCTCCTGTAACAGCGGGGAAAAACGCATAAGATCCCACAAATAGAAAATAAACAAACACTCCATTTAACAGGAAACGTACAAGGTAATCGATCCACCTTGCGTACTTTTCTTCAAAATAAACGCTCCACCACGTCATTTTTAAATTGATTGCTTTTAAAATCAGCAAGAGAATTAAATGCGTAAAAATCGTTGAATACGTCTGGTCCGTTACTTTTACGTGCAGCGGAGCAACAGCGGCTGTCAGTATAAGTAGCACATAAATATATGTGGAAAACGTATAAAAAAATGACTTTTTAAAATACAACTGTAGCTTTGATTCAAGCGCAAGCATAAAGACTAAATCTGGCCTTTTTAAAAACGTACGAATAGAACCGCTCGTGAGTATCAGACTCATGATTACTGCAATTAAAAACGCTGATGGAAAAGCTGGTGTTAACGTATCTAACCACTGCTGATAATAATAAGCAGCTGCCCCAATGGCAAACACGAGCACAAGCTTTAAATGATCGTTAAAAATATACTTCATATAGCGGCGCGTATCTTTTAGATGCTGCTGAAATCGCTGCTGCCACAGCCCTTCAATACTACTCATAGTCCTCTTCCTTCGTCAGTTCAATATAGATTTCATCTAGCGTTGCGTTTGGCTTATTAAACTGGGCTCTTAAATCCGCTAGCGTTCCTTGTGCTCTTACTTGACCGTTATGTAAAATAACAAATTTGTCACAATAGCGCTCTGCTGTGGCTAAAATATGCGTAGACATTAAAATGCCGGCTCCCTGCTTTTTCATATCAGTCATTAAATCTAATAATGACTGAATACCAAGTGGATCTAGCCCTAAAAATGGTTCATCAATAATATAAAGTGAAGGCTGAACTAAAAAGGCACACATAATCATTACCTTTTGCTTCATCCCTTTTGAAAAATGAGCTGGAAACCACTTCAGCTTTTTATCCATACGAAATTCTTTTAACAGCGGCTTTAAGCGAGCTTCATACGTTTTGGAATCTAACCCATAGGCCATTGCCGTCATATCTAAATGTTCTTTTAACGTTAGCTCATCGTATAAGATTGGCGTTTCAGGAATAAATGTAAATTGCGTACGATAGCCGGTTGAATCCTGTTGAAACGTTTTATTATGAATAGCAATGGATCCTTTCTTTGGCTCCATTAACCCAATAATATGTTTAATGGTTGTACTTTTACCTGCTCCGTTAAGGCCAATAAGCCCAACTAGTTCTCCTGCATTAACCTCGAAAGATACGTCCTTTAATACAGGCGTTTTTGTATATCCTCCAGTTAAATGTTGAATTTGTAATAAACTCATTGAATTCTCCTTTAAATACGTGAATTTAGTAAACAAAATAACGTGACATACGCGGTAAATGAAAGTGTTCCATACAACATAGCAATGATGACAAACCGCTCATTTTTATCTATTGTACCAAATCTTCTTCAAGGATACATTTTTTTAACCATCAAAATAAGGATTATATTTCCAGTTTAAGTTTTTAAATACGTGGACATTCTAATTAGGGAAGAAGGAAAGCAGTTGATGTTCAACATTAGCTTTCTACATCTGAAATGAGGTGTCTACACCAGACATTAATCATGAAGCCCTATGTTAAGCGTTATAATAAGGGGATGTTAGTCATGAGCGTAATTGGAATTGATTTATAAAAGGTAGACAATATTGTTCATTTATCACTGTGTAAATGAGGTGTTTGTCAAAGACCACGAACGACTTCGTTCAATTTATTTATCCATTCTACAAATTGCTTAAATGAGGTGTTTGTCAAAGAGAAGAAACGTTTTATTCTACGTTAATGCTTGTCATTAAAATGTCGAATGAGGTGTTTGTCGAAGACAATTTACATGAATTAGGCACATTATTACGTAAATGAGGTGTTCCTTAAACGCAATATAGTGAAATAGAAGCTTTGTTTCCTTCTTCATAGCGAGGTGCATCATTCGATTGCATCTCGCTTTTTACTGTTCTCTTCTTTTTCCTCTTCTATTTATGCTAAAATTAAGTCGTACAAGCTATTTTATTTTTATGAAAGAAGGGTGAATAATATGAGTAATCTCGATGAAAACTGCATCTTCTGTAAAATTATCCGCGGAGAAATTCCGTGTGCCAAAGTGTTTGAAAATGAACATGTACTAGCATTTTTAGATATTAGCCAAGTCACAAAAGGCCATACGCTTGTTATTCCTAAAGTACATAAAAAAGATATTCATGAGCTTACGCCTGAAATTGCTCGTCATTTATTTGAAGTCGTACCGCAAATTGCCACGGCAATCAAAGAAACATATGAGCCAGTTGGAATCAATATTTTAAATAATAACGGTGAAAAAGCAGGTCAATCTGTGTTTCATTATCATATGCATATTATTCCTCGCTACGGTGAAGGCGACGGCTTTGGTGCAGTGTGGAAAGAGCATACAAGCGACTACACACCTGAAAAGCTACAGAGCATCGCAGCTGAAATTTCGGAGCGTCTATAAGACAAAAGAGTCTGGGACAAAACAAAATGTCCCTTTCTAAAGGACGAATGATGCCTTTTTTAAAGTCGTTAGGTTATAATAACCGGTTCGTTCCATTGCGCTACAGACACTCGCTTTCCGCGGGGAGGAATCTGAGCCTCCTCGCTACGCTGCGGGGTCTCAGCCTTTCCTCTATCTCCCGCAGGAGTCACGTGTCTTACGCTCCATTCCACTAATTCTCTAAAATTGGTTTCCCAATCAACAAAAAATCCGAACTATAAAAGAGTCGTTAACTCTCAATGGTTCGGATAGATCATTGACTGAAACACTTATGTCTCAATCTCTTCTTTAATCATATCTACGTGCGGAATCCCGTCGTCATCATACACGTTTGAAATCGCATAAAACCCAAATGATTCATAAAAATTCTGCAGGTGACTTTGTGCCTGAATTTTTACAACCTCTTCTCCCATTTGATCCTTTAAGAACGCTAATCCTTTTTGAACTAACTCTCTTCCCATCCCTGTTTTTCGATAATCTGAGTGAACAAGGACGCGACCAAATGAAGCTTCTTGATAGCTAACTCCTTTAGGCATTAAACGGATGTATGCAATGATTTGCGCATTTTCCACTTTAAATAAATGATAAGAAGCCTGGTCCTTTCCATCCACCTCTAAATAAGCACACTCTTGTTCAACAACAAATACCCTAGTACGCTCCTGTAAGATGTCATATAGCTCATGCGTTGTCAGCTGATCAAATGTTTTAATATGCCACGTCAAGATGATAACCTTCTTCCTGTTTAGATATTTTATGTATTTATCGATTTTAACACCTTTTGTCACGCATTCCTACGTTTTTTATTTTCTATACTGATTACTTAAAATTTTTCAAAAGTTTTCACACATTAAATTATTTTCATGATAGTATAGTGATATTCTTTCTGACAAAGAAGCAAGATACAGTCTGTGATGAATGTGAAAATCTGAGGAGGAATTAACGTGATTTCAGTAAAACGTGCTTACAATTTTAACGCAGGACCATCTGCACTTCCCCTACCTGTCTTACAACTTGCTCAACAAGAGCTAACGGATTTTAAAGGGACGGGCATGTCCGTAATGGAGTTATCTCACCGTAGCAAAGAATTCGAAAATGTTTTGAACCATGCAAAAGAAACATTAACAGAACTACTTTCAATCCCAGACACACATGAAATTTTATTTTTACAAGGCGGAGCTAGCCTTCAGTTTTCAATGATTCCAATGAACTTTTTAGGAAAAGATCAAGTAGGAGCATTTGTGCTCACTGGTGCTTGGTCGGAAAAAGCATTAAAAGAAGCTAAAAAAGTTGGTGAAACAACGGTTGTTGCGTCTACTAAAGAAGAAAATTACCGTTCAATTCCAACATTAGATCGCGCTGCTCTACCTTCAAACACCGCGTATCTGCATATCACATCTAACAATACAATCTTTGGCACACAGTGGGCTGAATATCCAGAATTTGAAAACATTGATTTAATCGCGGATATGTCAAGCGATATTTTGTGCCGTCCAATCGACGTATCTAAGTTCTCCTTGATTTATGCCGGTGCTCAAAAGAATTTAGGCCCATCCGGCGTAACCGTTGTTATTATTAAAAAAGACTTGTTAAAGCGAATCCCAGCAAACTTACCAACTATGCTCGATTACAATACGCATATTAAAAGCAACTCATTATATAACACGCCTCCAACGTTTGGTATTTATATGCTATCTCTTGTTTTAGACTGGATCAAAGAACAAGGGGGCGTCACAGTAGTTGCAGAAAATAATAAGAAAAAAGCAGAGTTAATCTATTCTAGCATCGACAAGTCAAATGGCTTTTACACACCGCATGCAACAAATGATAGCCGCTCACTAATGAACGTGACGTTTACTTTACCAAATGAAGAATTAACCGCTGCTTTCTTAGCACAATCAAAAGAACAAGGCTTTGTTGGCTTAGCGGGACATCGTTCTGTAGGCGGCTGCCGTGCTTCTATTTATAACGCTGTTCCACTAGAAGCATGTCAAGCATTAGCGGCATTTATGGATGAATTTGCATCCGTTCACGCGTAAACTGATTGATTCTGTTTTCACAGATTTATGTTATAATTAGTCTATAAATATATGCAATAGGCACAGGCGCACTATTGGTATATTTAGAGCTTAGCTTAGAAGAGGAGAGATGAGAAATGAACACAAAAACATTAGTATCACTATCTTTATTAGTTGGAATTGGTGCCGTACTGCATGCGATTATGCCACCTGTCTTGTTTGGTATGAAGCCAGACATGATGTTAACCATGATGTTCTTAGGTATTTTACTATTCCCTGGAATCAAAAACGTTTTACTGCTTGGATTAACAACGGGTGCTATTTCTGCCTTAACAACAGGATTCCCTGGTGGGCAAGTGCCAAACATCATTGATAAACCAATCACTGCTTTTATTATTTTTGGTTTATTACTTCTTGTTCGTAACGTTACAACAGTGAAGACACCTGTAGCTGCCGCTCTAACAGCGGTTGGTACACTTGTATCAGGCATTATTTTCTTGTCAGCAGCAGCACTTATCGTTGGGTTACCAGGTGGTTTAATGGCGCTAATTGTAGGCGTTGTATTACCTGCAACGGTTGTAAATACCATTGTTATGGTTGTGGTGTACCCGATCGTAAACTCTGTACTAAAGCGCACAAGTATTTCAGCAAAAGTATCATGATTTGAAAGGGCCTGTACCACGCGGGCCCTTTTTGTATTTAGCAGGTTTATTTCTTAACGGTTAGGAAACATAATACAGTATAAACTCTTTGACTCTTAAAAAAGTTAGATGATGTCATTATGAACAACTTTGTTCATAAAAAGAAATAATATATAGGAGTGATTTTATGAAACGTACTACCTCCCTTTTTACAGGCATTGCGGCTGGGAGCATTGCCGCAGCTGCTGCAACGCTTTTGCTAACCCCCACTTCAGGTAAAACATTGCGCCAACGCATTGCGCAAGAAAGTCATCAAGTAAAAGAAACAAAAGAAGACATCTCTGGAAAGATTAAACATCTTAAAACGCAGATTCAAACGACTGCTAAAGATGGAAATACTATAGTGAAAAATATCGCAAAAGACCTTTCAAAAACGCTCAACGAATTCCAAAAAGACATTCGTCCACACCAGCAGTCCATCCAATCACACTTAAATGAAATTGAAGATTCACTTTCACACCTAGAAAAGCACATACAAACAACCAAAACTGAAGGGAAATAAAGGAGGTTTTTTACCTCCTTTATTTAATTTTTTAAAATTTCGTAAATTTACATCTTTATAATTTTTTATTTTATTGGCATAATAGAAGATAAATAAAAAAAGCAATTGCGCTAAAGTAGGTGGGGAGAAAATGAAAAAAACAAGTGATCAAGTGTATGATTTGAAAGAAGCACTCTTATTTAGCCAACGTATTGCCCAATTAAGCAAAGCACTGTGGAAGACCGTAGAAAAAGATTGGCAGCAGTGGATTAAGCCCTATGACTTAAATATTAATGAGCACCATATTCTATGGATTTCATATCATTTAAACGGGGCATCAATTTCAGAGATTGCAAAGTTTGGGGTAATGCATGTTTCAACAGCGTTTAACTTTTCTAAAAAGTTAGAAGAAAGAGGATTGTTGGAATTTTCAAAAAAAGAAACCGATAAGCGCAACACTTACATTCAACTAACGCAAAAGGGCGAAGATATTTTACTAGCTTTAATGGAGAACTACAAGCCATCCGAGAACTCTGTTTTTAATGGTGCTCTTCCCCTTCGAAACTTGTATGGCAAATTTCCAGAGTTTATGGAACTAATGACCGTAATCCGTAAAATTTACGGGGAAGACTTCATGGATATTTTCGAACGTTCATTTCATCACATTGAAGAAGAGTTTGTTGATAACGATGGCAAGCTAGAAAAAAGAGAAAAAATCGTGACTGATCAAAAAGAAAGCATTTCTAATTAAGAACTAGTCACGAATCCATTGCACGATATTAAAAAGCTCTGTCATTACATCTTGATACGAGCTTTGATTCAGTAAAGACTCGATTGTTTCCTGCGGGTCCAGCTTATAATTAAGCATTCCAACAAATTGTGTAAGAAGCGGAACGAAGTCAGTTAAGCCTTCCGCTTTTTGCTCAATGTACACCTCTTTAATTTCTTCGCATAGAAGTAAAACATCTTCTACTTCTCTTCTCGTTAGCTCTTCTTTAACAACGAGCTCAATAAATGGCTTTGCTTCCTGCTCAGGCGTTCCAGCTAGCAATTTTATGTAGTATTCTAAACGTGACACTCTAGATTCTAAAGTTTCCATCCTTTACTCTACTCCTTCACCGTTCATGTCCCTACTTCATATTGTACATGATTCGAACCCTTTCTTCCAAATAATTCTTTATGTTACAATGCATTTCAACGGCCTTGTCTTTATTTCGCAAGGGCATTTCGATCCCCCCTTATTTTCGACAGTTCTTCCGCAATTTACAGGAAGTTTTAGCGAATCTCTATCTATTTTCCTTATTTTTTGGTAATGTTAATATTGACATTACTCGCTAGATATTATTTTCTCATTAGATAAACTACGTATAGTCCAGATAATTGACGTCGATTTTAGGGGGATTCTACTTTATGTACATATTCTTTATACCGTTTGCTTTATTTATTTTATTTTACATTAATACACTAACAAATACATTATGTCTACAAAAAGAAATTCCTGAAGAGAAGCAACCAAAGGTATTTCGTACAATTAATATTTTAATTACAATTTTATTGATCTCTTCCTATGTTGAGGTATTATTCACATAAAACGCGGTGAACCCAGTCACCGCGTTTTACTTTATTGCTTAGTATGCTAAGCCATAGCCGATGATTACTAGTAAAATAAACAGGACTACAATTAAAGAAAAGCCGTTTCCACATCCATGTTTACCCATTTGTTTCTTCCTCCTTCATCTCCTACAGTCTCTGATGTTATTAGTAGTAACAAGCACATCCGATAATTACTAATAAAATAAATAACACAACTAATAACGCAAAACCGTTTCCATATCCATATCCATGACTCATAATATGAGCACCTCCTTCGTTTACTAATACTGCATGTTATGCATGAACACTCTAAAGCGTCTAGGCGTTTATCACGATTTTACTAATTATTTCTGCATTTCTTACTTTCAGAACGGATTTAATTAAGGGAAATAATTACTTTTTATTCTTGTGTTCACTTTATTTCCATATTCATTTCGTTAAATTTGAGAAATATGGTATAGTAAAACGTATGAGTGAACTATCATTACACTTTATATGAAAACAAAGAGTAGGAGTGTGTATATATGAAAAAAAGCTTAATTGCGCTGTCAACTGCTGCAAGTATCGTAGCATTATCAGCTTGTAGTAGCGATGCTTCAGAATCAAAAGGTGACTCAGCAAAAGTCATTGTTGAAACTGATGCAGGAAACGTGACTCAAGGTGAACTATATGAGGAAATGAAGAATTTAATTGGTCAAGACCAATTCAACACTTTAGTGCGCAATTTAGTAGATGAAAAAGTACTTAGCGAAAAATATAAAATTACTGATAAAGAACTGGATCAAGAGTTAGACAATCTTCGTGAACAATACGGAGATCAAATTGACCAAGCTATTGAGCAAAATGGTGAAGATTCCGTAAAAGACATGCTTAAAGTAGACCTTTTACGTGACAAAGTAGCAACAGCTGATATTAAAGTATCAGAAAAGGAATTAAAGGAAGCATATAAAGCGAAAAAGCCTGAAATTAAAGCTAGTCACATTCTAGTTGAAGATGAAAAAACAGCAAAAGAAGTAAAGGCTAAGCTTGATAAAGGTGAAGACTTTGCAAAATTAGCGCAGGAATATTCAACTGATACAGGTTCTGCCGAAAAAGGTGGAGACCTTGGATATTTCGGTGCTGGCGAAATGGTAGAAGCGTTTGAAACTGCTGCTTACAAGCTTAAGAAAGGCGAAATTAGTGAGCCGGTTAAATCAGACTACGGCTATCACATCATTAAGCTAGAAGATAAAAAGAAATTAGCTTCTTTTGAGGATATGAAAGCTGACTTAGAGCAAGAGATTAAGCGTTCAAAAGTTGACCAAGCTAAGCTAGAAGAAAAGCTGTTAAAAGAGCTTGAAGATGCAAATGTAGATGTAAAAGATAAAAAGGTTGAGCCTGCGTTTGAAAAAACAGATAGCACAAATGCTCAGGGTTAATAACTTAACTCAAAAAAAGGACCGTTCGAAGGAACGGCCCTTTTCTTATTCATGTGCTTAGATTGAATTGCCTTCGCGGCGCTCTTTTTCTACATTCATCCGGTCAATAAAAATTTGACCTTCCTTTTCAATAAATGACTCATCAATGTGCTTTTCTTGCTGTGCAGAGCGAATGGCCATAAATCCACTAAAAAAGATACCTGCTACAACTAAATAAATCCAAATCGGTAATGTTACCATCTCTTCATCCTCCACATCCATTATTTACAACCACTATATGTACAAGTTGTCTCGGATATGACTGATACTTTTATTCAACTGTTGGTTTATAGAATGATCTATTGTCCAATGCAAAGATACGCTCTGTAAATTCACCTGGCTTTGTTTTGTCTAAAGCACGATCTAACATATTCATTTTAGCATCGACGTTGTCAATTAAATGGAGCATTTCTGCTTCTTTAATAAGCGGCTTTTTAGGGCTCCCCCACTCTTCTTTCCCGTGGTGAGATAGAACCATATGTTGAAGAAGCATAACTTCTTCACCTTCAATACCTAACTCTTCAGCTGTTTTCCCAATTTCATTCACCATAATTGAAATATGTCCCAATAAATTCCCTTCAACCGTATAGGTTGTTGAAACAGGACCTGAAAGCTCAAATACTTTTCCTAAGTCATGTAAAATAACGCCAGAATATAATAAATCTCGATTTAATGATGGATATAAGTCAGCAAACGTTTTGGCAAGCTTAAGCATCGATACAACATGATAAGCCAAACCTGAGACAAATTCATGGTGATTTTTTGTTGCCGCTGGATATTCTAAAAACTCTGACTGATACTTATTCAATAAATGACGCGTCAGGCGCTGAATATTAGAATTTTTCATTTCAAAGATGCTTTGTGTAATATATTCAACCATTTCTTCTCGAGATAATGGTGCTACTTCTAGAAAATCAGAAACTCGAACTCCATCTTGCGGCTGTGCTGGGCGAATGTTGCGCACCTTCAACTGATTTCTACCGCGATAATTCATTACTTCTCCTGCAACCTTTACGATCTTTTCTGCAGCATACGTTTCTTCATCTTCAGGAGATACATCCCATAGCTTCGCTTCAATATCTCCTGTTTTATCTTGTAAGATTACCGTCAAAAACGGCTTTCCGTTACTTGCAATTCCTCTTGTTGAAGATTTTATTAAAAAGTATAAATCCACTTGTTCGCCTACTTCATGCTGGCCAATTCCTTTTGCCATGTCAGTTCCTCCTTACGTTACGCGTCTATTCTCGCTGTAACCTGTCATTCCTTTACATTTATTTTAACACCATCACTTCGTTAATGCACGACTCGACCGAAAAAGGCATGAACTCACTACGATATGAGCTCATGCCTTTTTCTATTCTTATTTTTTTATGGATTCTTTCTTTGTTAACTGAAGTGCTTTTTTAATATCTTTAAACGATGAAGATTTTCCATACATCAAAACGCCACCTCGGTAAACTCGAGCACCAAACACAGCGAGTAAGCCAATGGTTGCAACGAGTAAGCCAATGGAAAGCGCAATTTCCCACACCGGCACTGTTAGCATTCCAACACGCAAAAACATAATCATTGGTGCAAAAAACGGAATAAATGACGTGATAGTAATAAATGACGCTTCAGGCTTCCCTAAACCAAACATAGCAATCATAAATGCTGCTACAATTACAAGCGTCATCGGTGTAATCATTTGCTGTACATCTTCAATACGGCTAACAAGCGACCCCAAAAACGCAGCTAGGGTTGCAAATAAGAGATAACCTAGAATAAAGAAAACGAATGCATACACAAACGTCTGAATCGGTACATCTGAAAACCCTAGGAAATCAGAAAGTTCGCTGGAACTTCCTTGTAAAGACATATAGCCGACCGCAGCAATAATTGTAAACTGAGTCAAGCTTAATAACGCAATCCCTGCAATTTTTGCAAACATTTGCTTTACTGGAGAAACGCTGGACACGAGAATTTCCATCACTCGTGATGACTTTTCAGTTGCAACTTCCATCGCAATCATGCTGCCGTACATAATAACGGAGAAATAAATAACGAACAGTAAGACGTACACAAGTCCCCTAGCTTGACTTAGTTCTTCCTCTGTTTTGGCATTATCTACTAACGCTTCTTTTTCAAATGCAACTGGACTATAAATCTCTTCAATCTGCTGAGGGTCTAAATCGACCTTCTGAGTAGCATAAGCAACTTTCATTTGTTGAAGTCCCTGCTGTAAGGACGTCGCAACCGCAGATTCTGCTAAAGAGTTTGACTTGTAAACACCTTGTGGTAGCTCTTCGCTATTGATTGATAGCTGAAGATACCCTTCAATCTCTTCGTCTTTGACCTGTTTCTTAGCTTCTGACTCCGACTTAATTTCTTTTAGCGCTAAGTCTTCATCAATAAGTTTCATATTTTCCTTGAATGTGCTGTACGCCTCTTCGGATTCACTGAGAACTCCCACAGTCGTTTGCTCGTCATTATCAAAAGCTTTAATAATTGTATCTAAGTTCGTAATTCCTAATAAAAGCAGGACTGTAATAGCAGTCGTAATGATAAACGATTTTGTCTTAAGCTTGTTTAAATACGTATGCGCTACAATGATCCAAAATTTATTCATACGAAGCACCTACCTTTTCAATGAAAATATCATTTAGAGAAGGTTCTTCTACAATAAATTTTCGCACAAATGAAAAGTCTGCCAGCTCTTTGAAAATAGCTTGAGAGACATCCTCATTCTCGATTTGCAGATTAACACCTTCAACCGTTTGTTTCATTTTGACAACTCCATCTACAGCTTCTAAGCGTTCAAATGGACCTTCTCCGTGAACGATAACATTCTTCTTACCAAAAGAGCGTTTAATGTCCCCTAGCTTGCCGTGCACAACAGGCTGACCATGGTGCATGATGCATAAATGCTCACAAAGTTCTTCCACGTGTTCCATACGGTGACTTGAAAAGACGATTGTTGTTCCTCGCTCTTTTAAATCAATGACCGCTGACTTGAGGAGCTCAACATTAACTGGATCCAGCCCGCTAAACGGTTCATCTAAAATAAGCAGTTCTGGACGGTGAATCACTGATGCGATGAACTGGATTTTTTGTTGATTTCCTTTTGACAACTCTTCTACTTTTTTATTGGCGTAGTCAGGTACGTTAAAACGCTTCAACCAATAATCCATTTCTTTTAAAATATCATTCTTGTTCATCCCTCGTAGTTTACCAAGATAAACAAGCTGATCTCGCACTTTTAGCTTTGGGTACAACCCTCGCTCTTCTGGTAAATAACCAACGATATTGCTTGTTTCATATGTAATCGGTGCACCCTTCCACGTAATGGTTCCCGCCGACTGTTCAATCAAGCCTAATACCATTCGAAACGTTGTTGTTTTCCCTGCACCATTAGCCCCTAAAAATCCAAATATCTCACCTTTTGGAATATGTAACGATAAATTGTTCACGGCTGTAAATGAGCCGTATTGCTTTGACACATCCGTCAATAACAGAGACATATTTCTCCTCCTTTTAATAAATTACTTCGCTAACTATCCCTTGAACCAACAGCCTAGTCACCAGTAAAGAAACAGGATAATAGAAATGAATAAAAAGTTTTAAACAAACCGAAGTTTAAATGTTTTTATCACTTACTAATCTACTTATCCTTGGCGACGTGCTGAAAAAATCACTCAGTTAGACCTACTTCTTATTGTATGGAAATTTTATGTAGTTGTAAACCGAAGCAGGAGTTTTCAATATAAACTTCGAATTTTAATAAAGTGAACAGATATCCATTTTCTAAAGGAGAGGTCTTCATGACAATGTATACGCTAACAGTTTTTGAAAAAGACGGAGAAAAACTATTGGATGAAACGTTTGAAGCTGCAAGTGAACGTGATGCAAAAGAAATTGGAATGAGTAAACTAACGGAGCTAAATTACCATGAAAAAACGCACCGATGCGTACAAGCTAACGGGAAGCTTGTATTATTTCATCGTTAAAATAAAAAGAGTTTGGGACATAACAAAATGATGGCTTCTAAAAGACGAACACTAGCTGTTCCCATCTCTTTAGTTTGTCTCAACTCGTTCGTTCCATTGCGCTACGGCCACTCGCTTTCCGCGGGGAGGAACCTGAGCTTCCTCGCTGCGCTGCGGGATCTCCGTTTTCCCTCTCTTTCCCGCAGGAGTCGAGTGTCTCACGCTTCATTCCACCCTGTTTCCAACATTGTTTTCACAATCAACCAAAAAACCTGAACGATTAAAAGT
>NZ_KQ758634.1:0-85860 GCF_001457055.1 Priestia veravalensis
GTTCCATATTGTCATGGATACAATAAGAACGCTCATCTTTTAAGTGAAGGTGTTTGGCAATGGTTTTAGAAAAGCCGATTTTTTCGTCAAACTCACGGAAGATGAATTGGCCAGTATCGGAAGAAAGTTCGCCTCCATCGTGAGTTAATTTGAGTTGGTGATTGAAATGAAGTGTTGTTTGCGGTAATCTAATCATGAGAAGAATCCTTTCTTTTGGTTAGTTCTTAGTCGATTTAACCTTAACAGAAATGGATTCTTTTTTCATTTTTTTAGTGAAAAAGAGAATCCCACAGGAAAGCCGATAAATCGCCTTTCCTGTGGGATTTTGTATTTGGGTATGAATAATTCAGGTTATTTTTATAAAAAATGAAACTTTTCTATTTTCTGAGCGTATTACCTTTTATAAGAATCAAATGAAGGGAGGTTTTCAAATTGGAACTGCTCTCGGTGCCTATTCAGACAATTTATCTTTACACACTAATTGGTTTTGGTACCCTTACCTTTTTATACATTCTATTCGGTGACGTACTGGATGCATTATTTGAAGGTATCCCTGGATTAAATCCTACGCTCATTTTTTCCTTTTTTACAATCTTCAGTGCAAGCGGCTATATCTTGGAACAACTACAGCTATTTTCCAGTATTTTAAATCTGATTGTCTCTGCAATTATTGCCCTATTACTTGTAACACTACTCAATATCTTTGTTCTTATTCCTTTATCATCTGCTGAAGAATCAATTGCTTTTACAGAGTCATCTCTTCAAGGTCGAATTGGCGAACTCATCATTCCTATTCCCATTGATGGATACGGTGAAGTTGTTGTTAAAGACGTAAGTGGCACTATTTCAAAGCCAGCCATTAGCTTAAAAAATCAAGAAATTTTGTCAGGTACCAAAGTATTGATTGTTGAAATCAAAAACGGAAATGCGGTTGTTGTTACTTACGAACCGACCAACTACACACTACCAAATTCATAATCAAGAGGAGGATATTTATGTCCATTTTTATTATTGCTGGAATCGTTGTCTTTTTATTAATTGTATTGATTGGAGTATTTATTACCAAATATCGTACTGCAGGTCCTGATGAAGCACTGATTGTCACAGGTAGCTATTTAGGATCAAAGAATGTTCACGTTGACGAATCTGGAAACAAAATTAAAATTGTGCGAGGCGGAGGTACATTTGTATTACCCGTATTTCAACAAGCTGAACCATTAAGCTTATTATCAAGTAAATTAGAAGTATCAACACCTGAAGTATATACAGAACAAGGTGTACCCGTGATGGCCGATGGTGTATCTATTATTAAAATAGGCGGTTCTATATCAGAAATTGCTACAGCAGCTGAACAGTTCTTAGGTAAAGCCAAAGAAGATCGTGAAACGGAAGCGCGTGAAGTTCTTGAAGGACATTTACGCTCGATTTTGGGATCAATGACTGTAGAAGAAATTTATAAAAACCGCGAGAAATTTTCACAAGAAGTACAGCGCGTTGCGTCTCAAGACTTAGCGAAAATGGGGCTTATTATCGTCTCGTTTACAATCAAAGATGTACGTGATAAAAACGGATACTTAGAGTCGCTTGGTAAGCCTCGTATTGCTCAGGTAAAACGTGATGCTGACATCGCTACTGCCGAGGCTGAAAAAGAAACGAGAATCAAGCGCGCAGAAGCACATAAGGATGCTCAAAAAGCTGAGCTAGAGAGAAATACCGAAATTGCGGAAGCGGAAAAAGCGAACCAATTAAAAACGGCTGAATACCGCCGTGAACAAGATATTGCAAAAGCTCGTGCTGACCAAGCATACGACTTAGAAACAGCTCGTGCAAAACAAGAAGTAACAGAACATGAAATGCAAATTCGTATTATTGAGCGTCAAAAACAAATTGAATTAGAAGAAAAAGAAATTCTTCGTCGTGAACGCCAATACGATTCTGAAGTTAAAAAGAAAGCCGACGCGGACCGCTACGCAGTTGAGCAGGCTGCTGCTGCTGAAAAAGCCAAACAGCTTGCAGAAGCGGATGCAAATAAGTATCGTGTTGAAACAATGGCTAAAGCAGAAGCAGAACGCGTTCGTGTTGATGGTCTTGCAAAAGCCGATGCTGAGCGTGCTCAGGGTGAATCAGAAGCTGAAATCATTCGCTTAAAAGGTCTTGCAGAAGCGGAAGCAAAACAAAAAGTAGCAGAAGCATTTGAACAGTTCGGTCAAGCAGCTATCTTGGATATGATTATCAAAATGCTTCCAGAATATGCGAAGCAAGTTGCTGCACCTTTATCTAATATTGATAAGATTACAGTTGTCGATACAGGTAGCTCGGGTGAAAGTGGAGGCGCCAATAAAGTAACTGGCTATGCTACCAACCTAATGTCTACTTTACAGGAATCGTTAAAAGCTTCATCCGGTTTAGATGTTAAAGAACTGATTGAAAACTTTTCTGGTAAAGGAAACGTTCGTCACAGCTTAGATCAGTTAACAGAAGAAATCAAAGATAAAAAAGAAGCGTAACAAAAAGGAGAGCCTCCCGTTGCAGGGGGCTCTCCTTTTTGTTATCCTTTTAGCGCTTTAAGTAAGAACTTTGGTAGTGCTAGTTGTCTTTTCAAACGCCATGGCTCTTTTATTAAACGATACAACCATTCTAACCCAAATCGTTGAAAAACTTCTGGAGCACGGTTTAAACGACCAGAAATCACATCAAACGATCCTCCTACTCCTTGGTACACTGAAGGGTATAGATGATCTTTGTTCGCTAGAATCCAGTTTTCTTGAGCTGGACTTCCTAATGCAACAAAAACGATATCTGCTTTTGATTCATTAATAGTTGTTTCAATTACCTGCTTGTCTTTTTCATATCCATCAAGCACGCCAACAATTTGAATACCAGGAAACTTCTCTTCTAACTTGACTTTCGCCTCTCTGGCTATGCCTGGCTTGGCACCATACAAGAAGATTCGCTTCCCTTCTACAGTAGCTGTTTCACAAAGCTTCATCATCATATCAATTCCCGTTACACGCTCGCGTATTTTGCCTTTACGAAGCTTAGAAGCCAAAATAACACCGATACCGTCTGGAATTTGGTATGTTGCTTTATTTAACAACGTACGTAGCTCCTCGTCTTCTTGAGCTTTCATAATTTTTTCTGGATTAATGGCTACAATAAACGAAGTGTTCCGTTGATTAATATCTTCCATTAGCTTTGCTGCTAATTCATCATACGTGTCGTGACACACATCTACACCTAAGATATTTTCTTTCATCAAATCACCTATTTAAAGATACTAAAATTTTGTGTTCGTTCGTAATGAAAGACAGGCTACAGCCCGTCTTTCATTATCATTACCCTTATTATACTTATATCGTAGAAACTTTAGAATCACCTAATAACACAACGTCAAATCCTGCTTTTTTCCATGCATCACGTTGAATACAATTTTTTGTATCAAAGATAGCTTTGGTACGCATTTTGTCTTCAACTGCAGATGGAAGCATTTCTTTAAATTCGTTGTGGTCTGTTAGGATTAAGATTAAGTCTGCATGAGTTACAGCTTCTTCTAAGTCCTGTGTTTGCTTTTCAATTTTATTTTCTTTAATATGTGGATCGAACGCTGTGTAATCAACATTTAGCTTATCTAAATGTGCTAATACATCCGTTGATGGACTTTCACGCATATCATCAATGTTTCCTTTAAACGCTAGACCTAATACCGCAACGCGACCGTGCTGAATGCCTTTTGCATCAAGAATACTTTTTGCTTTTAGCGCCGTGTATTCTGGCATTGAATCATTTGTTTGACGAGAAAGAGAGATAATTTTCGCCAGCTCAGGCTGTAGCTCTGTTAAGAACCATGGATCAACTGCGATACAGTGTCCTCCTACACCTGGCCCTGGTAAATGAATATTTACACGTGGATGATAGTTCGCTAACTTAATCGCTTCCCAAGCATTGACACCGAGCTTTTCACTAATTTTAGCTAACTCATTTGCGAAAGCAATGTTCACATCACGGTACGTGTTTTCGATAACCTTGACCATTTCAGCCGTTGTAGCATCCGTTACGTGAATATTTCCTTTTACGAATACTTTATATAATTCTACTGTTAAACGACTTGATTCTTCGTTAATTCCACCCACAATACGATCGTTATTTACCAGTTCTTCAAATACTTTACCTGGAATAACGCGCTCAGGTGAATGAGACACGAATAATTCTGTTCCAAACGCTAGTCCTGTTTCTTTTAAAACGGGTAGCATCACGTCCTCCACTGTACGAGGAGGAACCGTTGATTCTAAAATAACAAGATTCCCTTTACGAACATAAGGAACGATTGACTTTGTTGCTTCTCTTACATAGTTTAAATTAGCTGTTTTATCATTATTAATTGGCGAAGGCACTGCAATAATGAATACATCCGCTTCTTCAGGTGTTGTACTAACTGTGAATAAACCTTTATCGACTGCTTCTTCTAAGCGCTCTTGTAGTCCATTCTCTTCTATATGAAGCTGTTTATTTTTAATTAAGTTGACTGCATGCTCGTTTACGTCAACGCCGTGAACTTGTAAACCATGATTTGCAAACATAACGGCTGTCGGTAAACCAATATACCCTAAGCCAACTACACATAATTTTTTTGCCATTACAGAAAATCTCCTTTATATGACATACTTTATAAATGAAACCTACATGATATTATATCGAAAATTGTTGCATCATGATAGCTTTTATATAAAAACACCATTCAAATTGTCTTCTTATTTATATTATGCATCAGTTTTGTTTTGTTCATCACCGAAAAAACGATTTATCTTTTTCAGTTTTTTTCTAAACCAAAAGAACTAACGCACTAGTTGCAGTGCGCTAGTTCTTCTACTATAATTATTTATCTTTTACAATTGTTTGAAAGTAGTCCATTAGTTTTTCTTTCAGCTCATCTCTTTGTAAACCAAAGTCCACTGTAGCCTTAATAAAGCCAAACTTATCTCCTACATCATAGCGGTTACCTTGGAAATAGTGAGCTAGTACACGTTGAGATTCGTTTAGTTGTAAAATCGCATCTGTCAACTGTACTTCTCCGCCAGCACCAATTTTTTCTTGACTTAAAATATCAAAGATTTCAGGTGTTAAAATGTATCTTCCCATAATTGCGTACGTAGAAGGTGCATCAGCCGGATTTGGCTTTTCTACTAACGTATTCACTTCAAATACATCGTCCTGTATTGACTCTTCAATCCCAATAATTCCATATTTATTCGTTTCTTGACGAGGCACTTCCTGCACACCTACTACCGTACACTGGTGCTCTTCATAAACATCCATAAGCTGCTTTAAGCAAGGCTTGTCTGATTGTACAATATCATCACCCAGTAAAACAGCAAAAGGTTCATTACCTATAAAGCTTCTTGCACAGTTAATCGCGTGCCCTAACCCCTTTGGTTCCTTTTGGCGAATGTAATGAATATTGGCTAGGCTTGAAATCTCTTGGATTTCTTTAAGCATATCCCATTTTTCTTTAGCCGCTAACGTTTCTTCTAGCTCATATGATTTATCAAAGTGATCTTCAATTGCACGTTTGCCGCGACCGCTAATAATTAAAATATCTTCAATACCAGAAGCTACTGCTTCTTCAATGATATATTGAATCGTTGGCTTATCAACAATCGGTAACATTTCTTTTGGTTGCGCTTTCGTTGCAGGTAAAAATCGTGTTCCTAATCCCGCAGCTGGTATGATTGCTTTACGTACTGTCATTTCATTTACCTCCCATTAAATCCATGGTTGTTACAATTCATATAAATGTATTTTATAATAACCTTATTATAACTGTCACGAAATTCTACATCGCTTCCATTTTGAAAGGATGAGTCAAATGACCGAATTTATTTATAAATTAAAATCAAATTTTATTTCTACTCTTCCCTACAACAATTCAATTTATAAAGCAAAAGCTGCTGATGGGCTCCAATTATATAGACAGATTTCAATCGATGACCTAAAGCAAGACGCAGAGACCATCTCTAACCGCGTAGATGGATTTACCACAACAATTGATAAAAATAACTTACTCAACAGCTCGTGTACATGCAATGACGCTGATTTTTGCCAACATCAATTTGCTTTGGTTTTCTTTCTCTATGCCCAATATGAGCCGCTAACAACGCTATTTGAAGAATGGAGGAGCGCAGAGGCAAAAAACTTATTTATCCAGCAAAAAAAGCGGTCTTCTCTTTCTAACCACTATTCTTTTAAAGCGTGGATCGATCAACTTGATACAGCATACGAGCAATTTTCGCAAGCACAATCCACCAAGAACCTGTCTATTTTTCAAAATCTATACGATGAATTTTTTATATCATTACCAAAAATAGCTCCAGCTGAACCGACCTTACGAAACCTTTTTCTTTTATATGGCGGTCTATATGCTATCTTACAATTTAATAATGAGCTAAAGCACATTCAGCTCTCAGCTAATACGAAAGAATCCTTTTTATATGTCCACCTTTATAAGCTAACCAATAAAGTAAGTGAATTAGCTAAAATCAAGGTGCTAAGTTCCATTCCTCCTACTACGAAGACCCTTATTGAAAGTAGCTTACCGTTTATTCGCTTATTATTAGATGAAAGTGACTCATTACAATATGAACTGATGAAGTTATATGAAGTGGTATGGGCAAATGTATTAAATGATGAAGAATGGATTGGAAAAGAATTAAGGGCTCTTGAATCTGTTACCTCTGTTCATACAGCAATCGCTCGCAGCTATTTATTATTTTTAAAAAAGAAAGATGAAGAAGCGATTTCTGCTCTAAAGCCAGATGATTTAGCAAAGCTTCCTTACTTTATATCGTGGATAAAGGAGCTTCTTTCTCAAAAAGATACAAAGCGCTTATCAATATGGATAAACTACCTTTCAGCTATGATGGGTGAATACGTACGAACCGTTCCGTCTACTTATCAAGGAAGTCGAAACATGGTTTCAATCTTAGTTAACCTGTTTAAACAATATGCACTGCTCATTAAAGAGGAGGGCCCTTATATCAAGTGCCTTCAGCTGTTACTACCGTATAGCTTTATTGAATATAGCCAGTACCTACATAACAAGGGGCATTTAAAAGAATGGATGGAGCTTCAAGTACTGTTAGACTTTGATGACGCCGAACAAGCAAGCGAAATAGCTGAATATGTTATTCAACAGCGTGCAGATTATGCGATTCCAATCCTACATCAAATTATTCGTCACTTTATTTTAGAACGTAAAAAAACGAGCTACGCACTTGCATGCGATTATTTACTAAAGCTAAAAGAAATTTACATAAAAATAAGTAAAGAAGAGCTGTTTCATCGTTATATGCACTATTTACATGGTGAAACAAAATCACTATCCTTATTTCAAAAGCTACTAAAAGAAAGAGGGCTTCATGCTGATGTTTGATTTATTTGAACTAACGCTCCATATTGACGAATACGAAGATAAGCTGTTTGTATACTGCACCGACAGAAACCAAAAGCTCCTACAGCCAACTAAATGGAAAAATTCATTGTTTTTATGGCATTCTTCTTCTTATTACGGTACAACTCTATCTCCTTTTGAGTTGGACAGCAAGAGTGGTATTTTATTGTCAGCATGGGATGGTTTCACATTCTTTTTGTCCATTGAAAAAGGACACTTATTAAAGCCAACGTTTTCAAAAGAAGCGCGGGAATACCTTGATAAAGCTTTAAAGCTAAAAGAGAATCTACTAACAGTCGATACATTAAAACAATCTTTATTAGAAAATAACGATTCAACTTGGGAAAAAAACGTGCTTGAATTTCTCTTTCTCAATCATACTTACCAGCTGCTCGAGGAAGCTAATATCCCTTATCCTCAAAGTGACTATACCGTATCCGTACGATTTGAAGAGCCATTATCTGAAGGTTCTGTTTGGGAAATTCAGCTAGTAGCAATTCCGACAGATAGCGATCAAGACCCTTTTCTTATTCGAGATGAAATGATCCATGAATATAAAAATGGAAAAACAATTTTATATGAGGTTCAACGAATTAAACACTTATCACCTACTTTACGAAATGCTTTATCAAGAAAGTTACCTACGTTATCTGATGAAGAGCTATGGAGCTTTTTAACCAAGGAAAGCAATGAATTACTTCAAAAAGGTGTACATATGCAGCTACCTAGCTGGTGGAAAGAAATTAAAAAAGGCCAAATTCAAGTGCAAGCTGTCCATGAAGATAATCAAACTTCCGCATTTGGCATTGAAGCTCTAACAAACTTTAAATGGTCTGTTTCCATCGATTCACATACGTTAACGGAAAAAGAACTAAACGAGCTAATTAAAAAGAAAAAACAGCTGCTAAAATTAGATGGGCAATGGATACATGTAGACAGTATGCTCATCAAGAAAGCGAAAAAACTGTTAAAAGAAGCGCAGCAGCGAGGCGTTAGTATATATCAAGTATTACGCGCTCACCTAAACCAGCCATTTTCATTTGATAGTGATTGCAATAACGTTTCTATTGAATATCATTTAAATTCATACTCTCAATCAATTGTAAGTCAATTAAAACAAGCTCACACGCTTCCATCTATAAGGCTTTCTTCTGCATTTAACGGAAGACTGCGCCAGTATCAGCAGGTAGGATTAAACTGGCTATTACACCTGCGTAAAATAGGACTAGGCGGCTTACTAGCAGACGACATGGGGCTTGGTAAGACGATTCAATTAATTAGTTATTTTACAAAGGCAAATGAACTAAGCTCTGCACAAAAACCATTTTTACTTATTTGTCCAACCTCACTGATTGGGAATTGGGAGAAAGAACTCGATAAATTTGCACCTTATCTAAAAGTGTATACTCACTATGGTAGAAATCGACTATCGGCAGAAAATACAACAAGCCTAGATGAAGCAAGTGCTTATGATCTAATCATTACAACTTATCAACTGGTTGCTCAAGAACCTGAGCTTTTTCAAACGAGAGCGTGGGATACGATATGTTTAGACGAAGCTCAACATATTAAAAACCCTCATACCAAACAGGCAAAAGCAGTTAAGAAACTGAATACAACTCATCGATTCGCTCTGACAGGTACACCAATTGAAAATCGATTAACAGAGCTGTGGTCTATTGTTGACTTCCTGAACCCTGGTTATTTAGATAGCTTAGACAGGTTCAAGAAAGAATTTGTTATTCCAATTGAAAAAGAACAAAATCTAAAAAAAGCAGAGCAGCTAAAAGCACTGCTTTCTCCCATTTTATTAAGGCGTACTAAATTAGATAAAAAAATTGCTTTAGACCTACCTGATAAACAAGAAGAGAAAGTGCATATTGAGTTGACAGCTGAACAAAAAGTGCTGTACGAAGAGCTTGTTCATTCGACTCTTAACAGCCTTAAAGAACAAAAAGGGATTGAGCGAAGCGGTCAAGTGCTTCAACTTCTAACAAAGCTCAAACTACTTTGTAACCACCCTGCTTTGTTGCTAAAAGAGCCCATTAATAAACAAACGATTACTCGATCACCTAAGCTTGAAAAGACAGTTGAGCTACTGAAGCAAATTAAACTACAAAACGAAAGCTGCTTAATATTTACTCAATACCTTGAAACAGGTAACATGCTAAAACGCATCTTGAAAAGAGCTTTAAAAGAAGACGTATTATTTTTACACGGTGGCTTATCAAAAGCAGAGCGTGACGACATGGTAGCATCCTTTCAATCTGGGCAACATTCCATTTTCATCCTATCATTGCGGTCAGGTGGAGTTGGTTTGAACCTAACGGCTGCAAATCATGTTATTCACTTTGACCGTTGGTGGAACCCAGCAGTCGAAAATCAAGCGACGGATCGCGTATATCGAATTGGCCAACAAAAATTTGTCCATATCCATAAGCTCCTTTCCTTAGGGACAATTGAAGAAAAAATTGATGATATGATGACGAAAAAATACGCGCTAAGTGAACAGTTGGTTCAAAACGACAAGTGGATCACAGAATTGTCACAGCAAGAACTCCAAGAATTGCTTCAATACAATTAATAATAAATAAAGAAAAAGCTATCTCCGTATTAAATTCAAGGCTTGAAGAAGAAAAAAAGGTGTTTTGCGTGACAAAATACCCTTTACTTCTTCTTTTTTTTTAGATTATGATAAAAGCAAGTCGAAAATAGTCTAAAAGATTCATATATTAAGGGGGACCTATTGGTGAAAAAAAAGCAAATCGTCCTGTCTCTAGGAACAATATTAGGAGGAATTGCACTCTTCCACACATCTGCTGACGCTGCTTCTACTTCTGTTCAGGTAAAGACAGGGGATACTTTGTGGTCGATAGCTACTAAATATCAAACAAGTGTACAAAACTTAAAGACTCAAAACAACCTAAAATCAGATGTTATTCATGTAGGACAAACACTCGTGATTTCGTCTAGTGCATCGCCTGCGAAGCCTGTTGACACAGCAAAGCCAACACCTGCTACGCCAAACACTGCTTCTACTTACACAGTACAAAGTGGGGATACGCTTTATAAAATTGCAGCTAAATTTAAAATGAGTGTTTCAGATTTAAAACGTTTGAACTCACTTTCATCAAACATTATTTATGTCAACCAAAAATTAAAGGTGAGTGGACAAGCTACACCTTCCAACCCTAAACCGGAAGTGACGAAGCCACAAACACCTACGGTTTCAACAAATGGTACATACAAAGTTCAGCAAGGTGACACGCTTTCTAAGATTGCAGCTCAGTTTAAGATGAGCGTCTCTGCTCTTAAAACAGCAAATAACTTAAAATCTGATATTATTTATGTAAATCAGGTCTTAAAAGTAACTACATCTGGGGCAGCACCATCTACACCAAATGCTGGAACTCCTCCAACTACAACGCCAACTAATGGACAGCTAAACATTTCTAAAATGATTACTGATGCGAAAAAATATATGGGTGTTCCTTATAAATGGGGTGGTACAACACCATCTGGCTTTGACTGCAGTGGATTTATTTACTATGTAATGAAACAACAAGTGTCAATGCCTCGCTATACAACAATGGGCTTTTGGAATGCTTCAAAGTCTGTGAGTCAGCCACAGCCTGGAGATTTGGTGTTCTTTACTACATATGCGCCGGGACCTTCACATTTAGGAATTTACTTAGGAAATCGCCAGTTCATTCATGCTGGTTCTTCAACAGGAGTAACTATTTCGAGCTTAGATAATAGCTATTGGAGCAAGCGTTATCTAGGAGCGAAGCGTTTCTCAAAATAAAAGTCAAACCCCCTCTATCTGTTATATGCAGCTAGAGGGGGTTTTTCACAAAAAAGAACCATTGATGGGAATTCAATGGTAAAGTGGGGATTATAATAAAGAGAGGAAAGTAAATTTTTCTGATCTAAGGTAAAAGAGATGATGAAACAATTACTCTTAGCGTATATTACCGAAAAGCATCATGGCTGATTTTCAGGTGAGGAAGGCTTACCGCTTAAAAACCGAACGTATTCTGCGATAATATCTGTCACATAAACACGCTGCTGCAAATTGTTTTCAAACGTACGCGTTTGCACACGTCCTACGACTCCTATAATCGATCCCTTATCGCAGTATTTCGTCATGTTTTCAGCATTTTTTCTCCATAACGTAATTGATACAAAATCAGCTTCCACTTCTCCTTCCTGGTTACGAAAGTTTCTGTTCACAGCTACTGTAATATGGGAAAAAGGAATTCCTTCGGATGTATATTTCAGTTCAGGAACTCGTGTCAAACGCCCTACTAGCACTACTTCATTAATCAATTGACCACCTCTTTCTTCGATTTCTACACAACCAAAAGGTTGAATAATAAGAATATTCTTATATCTCATGTTATAATAGTGATATACGAATAACATATTTGTTAAAGGAGGAAACTTTCGCATGAAAACATTTCGATTAGTCGGCCTACAACTAATTGATCATGAAGGAGAAAAACATAACTTAGAATTAAACAAAGGGTTAATTATTAATAAAGAAGACACAGACAACCATTGGATTCTCGAAGCTGTCATTGACCAGCAATTTACAAATTTATTTGAGCTTCCACTAAAAGATCACCAACCTGTACAAATTGAAGCGCTTATCTCAAAACCAACCAATGACCCCGCTTTGTTTTCTGTTCAAGTGGTTTCAGTAAAAGCAATTAACGATAAGCAAATAAGCGTATTAATGAAAGGTACATTAGTTGAAAGAAAACTACACTTTGCTGAAATGATTCTGGCTAACCTTATCGAACAAGGTTTAACAGGCTCTGATTTATTAACACAATTTAAATATCAGCTTCATAATAAAAACCGAAGTACAAAACCTCTTCCTGCTGATGAAAAAGAAAATATAAAAAATACGTGAAGAATAAAAAGTTTGTATTATTTAAAAGGGTGTTGAGTCATACGGTGAAGGTTATGGTTGGAGGGTAAAGGGTTAATAGGCTTAAACTCTCGCTTGCCCAGAAATAAAGGTAAATCATTTGTCCGGCCGCTCTTTCTTTTGCGATGATTAATTTGATTACGTTTCAAGTAATATTTCGTCATTTCTCTACTCCTTTCTCGTTTGTATTATGTATACTAATACATTTTTTACCATGATTCAACAACTTTTTCTTCACTTTTTTTCTTATCAGTTTTTCTTTATTTTTTTTCACCGCTTTTTCCTTCATAAATTTCTATCTTATTTCATTTAATTTAAAAATACACGAATATTATCTTGAATTTTCTGTAATTTTATTGTATTTTTTTAATTAAGTTCGAATATTACCCGTTTTTCATGCCTTTAGACCTAATTCCGAACATAATCTATATGAAGAAAGAAGTGGTACTTATGTTAGAAATTGCTGTTAAGATTAAGATGCTTCGTGCTAATGCAGGTTTGACTCAAGACCAGTTTGCAAAATTACTGAATATTTCTCGCTCCAAAGTTTCAAAATGGGAAACTTCCATTCAATACCCCGATATAGCAGACTGCCTTTTGCTTAAAAGTCATTTCAAAATCAATCTCGATGAGTTTTTGGAATCTACACCTCACCTTAAACAACCTCATAAACTCAACTCTTCACCTGCTACTTATCATGTGTACGACAGCGATGTTCACACTCTACTTATACTCTTTCAAAAATACCCTGATTTAAAAAAGGCTTTACAAAAGCTGCACGCTTTGCCAGAAGGACCTCAAAAAGAGCTATTAAATACCATCACCCCTTTATTTCGGTACCTATATACGCTTTCAAACAAAAAACAAACATGACAACGTGCGCTGACATGTTTGTTTACACTCATTCTATTCATCTTTACGATCTTTATCTTCCATATCCTCCATATCTTCTACTGGGTCTTCTTGGTCATTCTCGTTGTTTTCATCATCGTTTGGATTTTGGTTATCATCCATGTTGTTCATATCATTTTCGTCTTGCATCTCTTGCTCTTGCTCTTCCATTTGTTCTTCTTCTGGTGGCGGGTCTTGTGTATTACAAGCTCCTAATGTTGTAAGTGCAAACACAGCTGAGCCCAGGCCCATAAGTATTTTTTTCTTCATCGTAGCAACTCTCCTTTTACATAAATTAAGTTTACGTACTTAGAATGCCACGTGAAGGTATAGTCTATGACCAAATTTAAAGATAAGATAAAATTTACTAATTTATTCAAAAATAATACGAATAATCAACGTATACTGTTTACAAGTCCCATCATTTGGTCAGCAATTGAAATGGATTGGGAATTAAACTGATAAGCTCTTTGGGTCAATGTCATATCCGTTATTTCTTTGCTCATATCAACATTCGATTGTTCCAAAAACCCTTGTTGAATACCGGCTCCGGCACGTTCATCACCCTGTAAATTTTGTACGCCATTTTCTTGATTTAGGGCATTTGGAACCCTAAATAAAGATGAGCCCACTGCCTCTAGTGACTGGGGACGATTTACTCGAGTTAAGCCAAGAGCAAAGATCTCATTCCCTTCATTACTAACAACGGTTAATTCTCCAGCTTTATTGATTTGAAGCTCACGAAAATCCGTACTAAAGGAAATGGTATTACCTTCACTATCTAAGACTGGATTCCCATCTGTGTTCACTAACTGTACTTCTCCGTTTCCAAGTGGTGTAAGGTGAAAGGAACCGTTCTTTGTATAGTACGTTTCTACTGTACCATCATTATCCTTCTGCACTTGAAAGAAAGTATTTGGGTTGGTTAATGCAACATCTAATTGTCGCCCTGTTTCTTGAAGCGAGCCCTGTGTGGTAACAAGTTTCGTTTGACTAAGAAGCGCTCCTGCCCCTTGACGAATGCCAAGCGGTGTCTTTCTTCCTGGTTCGCTTGCTTCATCCGATTGATTATTAATTTGTTGATACAACATATCACTAAATGATGCATCACGCTTTTTGTAACCAACTGTATTTATGTTTGCTAAGTTGCTTCCAACTAAATCTAAACGCTGTTGTAATTGAGTCATTGTGTTTGTAGCATTAATCATCGAGCGATTCACATATTATTCCTCCAATTGTTTAGTACATTGCTTATCTTACTTTACCAATTTCGTTGGCTGCTTTTTCCATACTACGGTCGTAAGCTTGCATCACTTTTTGATTTGCTTCGAATGTACGATAAGCAGTAATTAGTTCCGTCATAGCTTGTGACATATTTACATTAGAGCGCTCCACAAAGCCTTGTTTAATGTCATAAGAAGCTTCACCGTTTCCAACAGCTGAAGGCAACGGCTGACCGTTTTCAGTTTGATATAGTCCGTTTCCTGTTTTAATTACTGTTTCCATTGAGTTAGCATAAACAATATTTAATTGCCCCGCTACTTCACCGTTAACCGTTACGTTGCCTTGATTATCTACTTTGAATTCCTCATTTTGGACGTTAATTGGTTCATTATTTGTATTGAGCACATATTCACCATTATTAGTGGTTAAGAATCCTGCCAGGTCTACTGTAAAGTTACCATTTCGGGTATAAGAAAGGTTACCTTCAGAGCTTTGTACTGCAAAAAATAAGCCACCTTCCTTGTCTGGCACGCTCGTTTGTAACAGAGCTAGATCTGTTTGGTAATCAGTTTGCTGGACATCTCCTTGCACAAAATTAGGAACCGTTTCTTGTAAGTATACTCCTGTATTTAAGCTCCCAATATTCTCTTGAGAGCGAGTTACGCTTTTTCCGTTTTGCTGCTCTTCGATACGCTGCAGTAACATCTCTGGAAACGCTCGAATGACTCCTTGATCTTCCTTAAAGCCGGGAGTATTTGCATTCGCAATATTATTTGTAAGCATATCCGTTCTTCGCTGCTGGGATAGCATCCCTGCTGTCGCTGTATAAAAGCCTTTAAACAACTTGTCCACCTCACACTTTTCGAAATAATAAAACTCCCCTTGTAATACTTTACAAAGAGGAGTTATCATCTTATTTATGCTTTTCAGAAAAAGCGTATGATAAGAGTTTCATTATTAAATAATACTTCGGCGAGAAAGTCGATCGATATTGTCTAGCATGATACCTGTACCAACTGCAACACAACCCATTGGATTCTCAGCAATCAGTACGGGAACTTTTAGTTCTTCTGCTAGCAGCTGATCTATACCGTGTAGTAAAGCTCCTCCGCCTGTTAAGATAACACCTCTATCTATAATATCGGCAGAAAGCTCTGGAGGTGTACGTTCTAAAACACTTTTTGATGCTTGTACAATGACGCTAACAGATTCTCTTAGCGCTTCCTCTACTTCATGAGATTTTACTGTAACCGTGCGAGGAAGGCCTGACACCATATCTCGACCTCTAATATCAAGTTCTTCTTCTCTTGAGTCAGGGAAAACCGTTCCAATTTTCACCTTAATTTCTTCAGCTGTTCTCTCACCAATTAACAGCTTATATTTGTTTTTTATATATTGTAAAATTTCAGCATCAAAACGATCTCCAGCCATTTTAATAGACGAAGCCGTTACAATATCACCCATTGATAAAACAGCCACATCAGTTGTTCCACCACCGATATCTACTACCATATTACCGCTTGGTTGAAAGATATCCATTCCCGCACCAATGGCTGCTACTTTTGGCTCTTCTTCTAAATAGATTGTTTTGCCGCCACTTTTCTCTGCTGCTTCACGTATTGCCTTTTGTTCTACAGATGTAATGTTCGTAGGACAGCAAATTAAAATACGAGGTTTTGATAAAAAACCTTTCACATTTAGTTTATTAATGAAGTATTTCAACATAGATTCTGTAATATCAAAATCTGCGATTACACCATCTTTAAGCGGACGAATTGCTACAATATTACTAGGTGTACGCCCAACCATTTGACGTGCTTCTTCTCCAACTGCTAACACTTTATTTGTATTTTTATCGATTGCTACAACCGACGGTTCATTCAATACGATTCCTTTGCCTTTTACATGAATTAAGACGTTAGCCGTACCAAGGTCGATACCGATGTCTTTTGCTAACATACCTTAAATCCTCCTTCAGTTTACATATAATTGCATGCATACCATTCTTTTTTCCTAATTTACTATTTTATCACAAATTGTATATGTATGTATTTATTAATAAAAAATTTTCTTTTTTTTACTTTTTTAACCAATATAAATTCCCCTTTCCTACCCTGTTTCTTTGATAGTAAAGGGGAATCGTGCTACTTTACAATTTCTTCTTCTTTTTTGTATTTTAATTTTGTTGCTTCCCCTCCACGCAGATGTCGAATTGATTTATGATAATCAAGTATTTCTTTTACTTCATTTGCTAGTTCAGGGTTTATTTCAGGTAATCTTTCTGTTAAATCTTTATGGACAGTACTTTTAGAAACTCCAAACTCTTTCGCAATTACACGAACGGTCTTTTTAGTTTCCACGATATACTTCCCAATCTTGATAGTTCTCTCTTTGATGTAATCGTGCACTCTACTCGCCCTCCCTAAATTGGATGTGAGATGATGAAAAAATTCTATATTTTTCCACCATTCTCTTTGTAGGTTTGTAACAGTGTATTAGCTTATATGAAGATATATGCTATAAAAGTCAAGAGGGACAAGTGATTTATTTTATTTTTTTAAAAATTTCATCTATTTTATTAAAAAATAGAGAAAAAACCTCCTTCTCTTAATCCAGAATTGAACTTAAGAGAAGGAAGGCTTCTAGTGGTTTATATTATGCATTTGATTTTGATTCATCTGCTGATTGCTCTTTATTTTCAGGAGCTTTAGGTGCTTCGTCACCAGTTTTATCTTCCTGCTTTGACTCTTCTTTATCCTTTGATGTTTCTTCATCTTTTAATGGCTCTTCAGCTGTAGTAGGTTGTTGTTCTGTAACCTCAGCAGCTTTCACTTCTTTAATAGAAGCGACTGATTTACCAAAGTAATCGCTAGGGTTTATAGCAACACCATCTTTGCGAATTTCAAAGTGAACATGGTTATTCGCTTCCTGGTTGTATAAGTTCTTTCCAGCTTTGGCAAGTACTTGACCTTGTTTCACAACATCTCCTACTTCAACAGTTGCTTCATCTAAAGATTGATATTGGGTAACAAGTCCATCTTTGTGATCCACTTCAATTACAAATCCAAGTAACGGGTCTTTTTCTGCTTTTATAACAGTTCCACTTGCTGCTGCTGTTACATCAAATGATTTATCACCTTCTATAGCTAAATCAACGCCTGTGTTTGGGTGATACGTATTATTATAAAATACGAGTGCTGCTTCTTGTTGTTTCTTTGATGCTTGATCATCGTAAAATGGTTTCTTTACAACAGCATCCTTATCATTTACAAGTGGCATTTTTAAATTCTCAAGCGATGCGTTTACTTCCATGGCATCTTCTGTATATGCAGTTCCATCTTGTCCATAACGATCTTTAGCATCTTCGCTTAGGTTATTATTTCCATTCGCTTGAAACCAAAGAACGGCTGTAAGAATAATTGCTGCGCTTGCCAGATAGATTGCTGGAAAAATCCAACGCTTTCTAAAAAGTTTGTGAACCTTTGATTGTTGAGAAGTACGTTTCTTTTCTTCCTCTCTCATGTATCATCACCTCAGCAATCAGTCTGAACACAATTTTAAGAATATATACACAACCTAAAAGTTTTTTTCGATTATTTTTCGACAAAGGTTTTAAAAATATACACACAGTGATTTATTTTCCCTAAAAAAAAGCTTACTCTAGATTTTTGCCTAAAGTAAACTTTACTGTTTATTTTTTAGCTGTTAACTGTGCAACATACTGGTCTGAACCTGCAATTGCTACTCCTGTATAATAATGTGTCACAATATCTTTATAAGATTTACCCTCCATAGCCATACCGTTAGCACCGTATTGACTCATACCAATCCCATGTCCATACCCCTTGGTTTCAATGACAATATGATCATTTTCACGTTTCCATGTAAAATCAGCTGAAGACAGGTTTAGTTTATTACGCACCACAGTCCCAGCTATCTTTTTATCGCCAACCTTCACATAGTCTACTCTTTTTCCAGGCGTTTTTGAAATAATATCACCTATATCAGTAGACTGTGAAATATTGACGCCTAGTTTCTGTTCAAACTCTGAAATAGACATCATCTTTTCATTTTTAAACTTAGGTGATTTCGTATCCCAATGACTCTCTACGCTCTTTAAATAAGGAATAGAATTTGACCACACCGACTCTGAGTTTTCTGTATAGCCATTGCTAGTTGAAAAGAACGTGGCATCAATGGGCTTATTGTTATACGTCAAGATTTGTCCTTGCGTTTTTTTAACCGCTTCTTTCACTTTTTTGATTTTCCACTCATATTCTTTTCCCCAATGCTTCTTTAATTCTTTTTCACTTAAATATACTTGATCGTTAACAGTATCTGTAATGTCTGCACCTTCTGGTAAGCCCGCATTTGCTCTATTCATAAGCTTTTGAACAGTGTAAGTGCGTGCTGCTAGACTTTGCGCTTTTAATGCTTCCAATTCAAATTCTGCAGGCATTTCAGCCGCTACCACGCCCACTAGGTACTCTTCTAGAGGTAGTGTCTCTACCTGCTCTGACTGAGAGCGGTATACGCCCACATCAACATCTAACTGTGAGCCAGGTGATTTCTGTACCTCAGACTGCTCCGCTTTTTTATTCTCTTCATTCGTTAATGGCTCGCTTTCCTTTTCAATAAAAGGTATCACCAATAAAGTTGGAATTAAAAGAATGACGAGAAAGAAGATCGCTGCGAGAATAATCATTGGCTTTATTTGCTTCATGTATACAGAGCCTCCATATCTATGAATTTATCAAGGAACTCAACAATCCTTATAGTTCATATTTATGGATAGGGACAAGCTTTTATGACACTCCAAAACCTTTTCTAAATTTGTCCATAAAAAAAAGTATCTCGACAAAGCGAGATACTTTTTTTTACATATTTACATCAGACACTTGTTGCGATATTTCAACTTGATGCGTTTTATCATTTACACGTTCAATATCAGCACCTAATCCTGCTAGCTTTTGGTGGAAGTTCACATAGCCACGATCTAGATGCTTTAATTCAGTAACGCGCGTATAGCCATCAGCTACTAAGCCAGCAAGCGTTAATGCTGCTGCTGCACGTAAATCCGTTGCTGCCACTTCTGCGCCTTGTAATTTTGAAGGACCATTAATAATAACAGAACGACCTTCAATTTTAATATCTGCATTCATACGACGAAACTCTTCGACATGCATAAAGCGATTTTCGAAAACTGTTTCTGTAATCATACTTGTGCCTTCAGCTGCTAATAATAATGCCATCATTTGAGATTGCATATCTGTTGGGAAGCCAGGATGTGGCATCGTTTTAATATCAACAGGCTTTAATTTCTCTGGCCCAATAACACGCAGTCCATCGCCTTCTTCAATAATCTTGACACCCATTTCTTCCATCTTCGCTATCAACGAGCTCAAATGTTCAGATACAGCACCGCGTACAAGCACATCTCCACCTGTAATTGCCGCTGCTACCATAAACGTACCCGCTTCAACGCGATCCGGAATAATTGAATGTTCGGCACCATATAATTTGTTAACACCTTCAATTCGGATTGTACCAGTTCCAGCCCCACGTACTTTCGCGCCCATCGCATTTAAGAAGTTTGCTAAATCCACAATTTCAGGCTCTTTTGCTACGTTTTCAATAATTGTTGTACCTTCAGCAAGCGTTGCTGCCATCATGATATTTTCAGTAGCACCTACACTTGGGAAATCTAAATAAATCTTTGCACCTTGTAATCTTCCTTCAACTTCAGCATAGATAAAGCCGTTTCCAACCGTAACTTTTGCGCCCATTGCTTCAAAGCCTTTAAGGTGCTGATCAATTGGACGAGAACCAATTGCACATCCACCTGGTAATGCAACACGCGCTTTACCAGTACGGGCTAATAAAGAACCCATTACTAATACAGATGCTCGCATTTTTCTTACATACTCAAAAGGTGCATCTGTTTCTAATTCTCTTGATGCATCTACAACTACACGATTTGTTTCAAAATCCACTTCTGCATTCAGATGTCTTAAAACTTCGCCAATCGTAAATACATCGGAGAGAGCTGGTACATCATTTAAAATGCTTTTTCCATCACTAGCTAATAATGTTGCAGTGATAATAGGTAAAACGGCATTCTTTGCACCTTCTACTTTTACTGTACCGTTTAATCTATTTCCACCGCGGACGATGATTTTTTCCAAGGTATTCCCCTCCGCGTCCATTTTCTATATATTAATATTCAGACGTAATAATAGGTGTGCCAACAACCAGGGTTGTTTGGCCGCCCATTCCTGTCTTGCGTAATGCAATTTGTAAGTTCATTTCCTGTTGTTGACTTGAAAGAGCTTCTTCCCACAGTCCAGTATATGCTGATACTGATACAAATGACTCTTCCATTAGCGATTCAATCTGCTGGGCATTGAATGCTGTTAGTAATTGCTTGACTTGTAAAGACAAAACACTTTTCATCTTATCATTTATTTCACCTTTTATACAAGAGAAAATTAATGGATTTGTTAGGAAAAGTTTCTCATAATTGTCTTTAAAAATCCCCTCGGCATCGCTGACATTTTGAGTCGTGAATTCTTGTCCTATTAACTCATATGAGATATATCCACCTGTGCTTTTTTTATCTCCCGTATAGGTTAACATAATCAATTCTTTCACAGATCCCGCTTGTCTTGTACCTTTAGCTTTCCATACACCGTTTTCCCTTTTAATGTCCCATTTAAAACCTTTATATTTAGTTTGAAGCTGTTTTGATTTCATTTGGAAGTTTACTAGACTAGTAACGTCTGTAGCTTCTTCACGTGCATACAATGACCATTCTTTCATCTCTACAGCTTCTTTATTTAAGACGTTAACCATTTTTTCAAGCGTTGAATTTGAAGCTTGTGCATTGGTCACGTAACTTCCATAATATACGATTACACCTACAATGAAAATAGCCAAAAAGACACTAATTTTTTTTCCCATTTCCTCACTCCCTCTTCTTACTATCAGCCTGTCCAAATTAACCAGATGAATACACCTGTTTCGTCGTCATTTTTAGACAGCCTTTTAAGAGGGAAGAACTATTTTCTATTGAAATAAGGAAGGAATTCGCTGCGACCAGAATAAGTAATCCAAAAAGAAATTACTAACCGTGGACGCGATTGTAATGGTAAGCAAGATTAACATGATTCTTGCTTGTACTACACGATTTGGCTTCATTAATTTCTCAATCTGAAAACCTTGAAGCGCATACCATGTAATTACAATAAAAATAAGGTGAGAAACCATCGCTAATAGCGCCTGCGGACCAATACCACCAATTAGCATGATCACACCTCCTTAGCATAATGATAAACAACAAAGAAGAGCCACTATCTCATTTAATCACAGTCGAGCGCAATGTGCAAAGATTTACCTCTATATAACTTAATTTACATATTTTAACTAAATTAACCCTCTTGTTTATATAAAAAGAGTTTGGGACATAACAAAATGATGGCTTCTAAAAGACGAACACTAGCTGTTCCTATCTCTTTGATTTGTCTGAACACGTTCGTTCCATTGCGCTACGGCCACTAGCTTTCCGCGGGGAGGAACCTGAGCTTCCTCGCTGCGCTGCGGGATCTCAGTTTTCCCTCTCTTTCCCGCAGGAGTCGAGTGTCCTACGCTCCATTCCACCCTGTTTCCAACATTGTTTTCACAATCAACCAGAAAAACCTGAACGATTAAAAGTTATGAACTCTCAATCGTTCAGGTATAGTAGAGGCTGAACTACTTATGTCTCAGTCTCTTTGTTATTACATTTTCTGTTTAGTAACTTCTATGCGATTTAAAGCACGCTTTAAAGCTAACTCAGCACGTTTAAAATCAACGTCATCCTGCTTGCTTTGCAGTCGTGTTTCCGCTCTATTTTTTGCTTCTTCTGCACGAGAAACATCAATCATATCTGACGTTTCTGCTGCCTGTGCTAAGATTGTTACTTTGTCAGGTCTTACTTCAAGAAAGCCTCCACTAACAGCTACAACTTCATCACTGCTGCTTCCTTTTTTCAAGCGGACGGCTCCAATTTGTAATGGAGCTACCATCGGAATATGTCCATGTAAGATACCGAGTTCACCACTTTGGGCTTTGGCACTGACCATTTCCACTTCCGAATCGTAAACTGGGCCATCAGGAGTGACTACACTGACATGGATTGTCTTCATTCAAAAAACCTCCTATGTCCCTATATTATACTTCTACTCCCATGCTTTTCGCTTTTTCAACTACTTCTTCAATACGTCCTACTAGACGGAAAGCATCTTCTGGTAAATGATCATATTTACCTTCAAGGATTTCTTTAAATCCTTGAACCGTTTCTTTAACTGGTACATATGAACCTTTCTGACCAGTAAATTGCTCCGCAACGTGGAAGTTTTGAGATAAGAAGAATTGAACACGACGAGCACGTTGGACAACAAGTTTATCTTCATCAGATAACTCGTCCATACCTAGGATTGCAATAATATCTTGTAATTCTTTATAGCGCTGTAATGTTTGCTGAACTTGACGTGCAACATTATAATGCTCTTCACCTACGATTTCAGGAGAAAGCGCACGAGAAGTCGAAGCTAATGGATCTACCGCTGGGTAAATACCCATTTCAGATAGCTTACGCTCTAGGTTAGTTGTTGCATCTAAGTGAGCAAACGTCGTTGCAGGAGCTGGATCCGTATAGTCATCGGCTGGTACATAAATCGCTTGGATTGATGTTACAGAACCAACGCTCGTAGATGTGATACGCTCTTGCAATTGACCCATTTCCGTTGCTAGTGTAGGTTGGTAACCTACCGCTGAAGGCATACGACCAAGTAGGGCTGATACTTCTGAACCGGCTTGTGTAAAGCGGAAGATGTTGTCGATAAAGAACAGAACGTCTTGTCCTTGCTCATCACGGAAATATTCAGCCATTGTTAAACCAGTTAATGCAACACGTTGACGTGCTCCAGGTGGTTCGTTCATTTGACCAAATACCATCGCCGTCTTTTTAATAACGCCAGAATCTGTCATTTCGTGGTATAGATCGTTCCCCTCACGAGTACGTTCACCTACACCTGCGAATACTGAGATACCGCCGTGCTCTTGTGCGATGTTATTGATTAACTCTTGGATAAGTACAGTTTTACCTACACCGGCTCCACCGAACAAACCGATTTTACCACCTTTAATATAAGGAGCTAAAAGGTCAACTACTTTAATTCCTGTTTCGAGAATTTCAGCTTGTGTAGATAAATTTTCAAATTTTGGTGCTTCGCGGTGAATGGGATCACGACGAACTCCCGCACTGATTGGTCCATCTAAATCGATATGCTCACCTAATACGTTAAACACACGACCTAAAGTTACATCACCAACTGGTACAGAAATTGGTGCTCCTGTATCTTCTACTTCTAGTCCACGAACTAATCCATCAGTTGAAGACATTGCTACTGCACGAACTGTATTATCACCTAAGTGAATCGCAACTTCTAATGTTAATTCGATTGCTACTTCACTTTCACTAACAGGTTTATGAGAAATTTTAAGGGCGTTATAGATTGCTGGAAGGTGTCCGCTGTCAAACTTTACGTCTACAACTGGACCCATGATTTGAGTAACGCGTCCTTTTGCCATCGTGTTCCCTCCTAACTTGCTTTTCAAGTCTTATTTCTATTCTAGAGCCGCTGCTCCACCAACAATCTCCGTAATTTCTTGCGTGATTGCTGCTTGACGAGCACGGTTATATGATAGGGTAAGATTATTAATAAGGTCTTTTGCATTATCCGTTGCATTTTTCATCGCTGTCATACGCGCTGCGTGCTCACTTGCTTTTCCATCCAGTAAGCCACCATAAATAAGGCTTTCTGCATATTGCGGCAATAGCACTTCTAATATCTCTTCTTGAGAAGGCTCGAATTCATAGGATACAAGCTTTCCTGTTGGAGCTAAGTCAGCTAACGGCAACAGCTTCTTTTCCGTTACTTCTTGAGAGATTGTATTAATAAAATGATTATAGTACAAATACAATTCATCAAATGTACCGTCCGCAAACATATGCACCGTTTGCGAAGTAATTCCTTGAATATCAGCAAAAGATGGTTGGTCGGATAAACCAGTAATTTCTAAAAACACTGGAATACCACGCTTTATAAAGAAGTCACGCCCGACTTTCCCAATTGCAATTACACCATACTCATCTGGAGATGTATGACGTTTTTCAATTGCTTGTGAGACAGCACGCAAAACGTTACTATTATAAGCTCCCGCTAAGCCACGATCCGAAGTAATGACAATGTATCCCGTTTTCTTAATAGGACGAGCCGTTAACATTGGATGTGCAGCGCCTTTACTGCCTCCTGCTACGCTTGCAACTACTTCTTGAATCTTTTCCATATAAGGAACAAAAGACTTAGCGTTCTGCTCGGCACGGTTTAACTTTGCAGCTGAAACCATTTCCATTGCTTTTGTAATTTGACTCGTTTTTTTCGTTGATGTAATTCTCGTTTGTATATCACGTAATGATGCCACAGGTTTCACCACCTTGTTTTAGAAGATCACGTGGTATGAAAGGTGAACATAAGTTCACCTTTACCTTAATAAAAGCTTGTCTTAACATACCATTTTGACAAAATTAACGATTACTCAGATGCTACAAATGTTTTCTTGAACACTTCAAGAGCAGACTCAAATGCACCATCTTCAGGCAGTCCACCAGTTGTACGAATTGTTTCAAGAACTTCTTTACGATTTGAATCTAACCATGCTAAGTACTCATCTTCGAAACGAGTGATATCAGCAACTGGCACATCATCTAAGAAGCCTTTTGTTAACGCATATAAAATCGCTACTTGTTTTTCTACACGAAGCGGCTTGTGTAAGCCTTGTTTTAATACTTCTACTGTACGTGCACCACGGTTAAGCTTGGCTTGTGTAGCTTGGTCAAGGTCTGATCCAAACTGAGCAAATGATTCAAGCTCACGATAAGATGCTAAATCCAAACGCAGCGTTCCAGCTACTTTCTTCATCGCTTTAATCTGAGCTGATCCACCTACACGTGATACTGAAAGACCTGCGTTAATCGCTGGGCGTACACCTGAGAAGAATAAGTCAGACTGCAAGAAAATCTGTCCATCCGTAATCGAGATTACGTTTGTTGGAATATAAGCAGATACGTCTCCTGCTTGTGTTTCGATAAATGGAAGAGCTGTTAATGACCCTCCACCTTTAGCGTCTGATAATTTTGCAGCACGCTCTAATAAACGAGAATGTAAGTAGAATACATCCCCTGGATATGCTTCACGACCTGGAGGACGACGAAGTAATAATGAAAGTTCACGGTATGCAGATGCTTGTTTTGTTAAATCATCATAGATAACAAGTACGTGTTTGCCGTTATACATGAACTCTTCACCCATTGTTACACCAGCATAAGGTGCTAAGAACAGCATTGGTGCTGGTTGAGAAGCAGATGCTGTTACAACAATTGTGTAATCAAGCGCTCCATGCTTACGCAATGTCTCTACTACGTTACGTACTGTTGACTCTTTTTGCCCAATAGCTACGTAAATACAAACCATATCTTGGTCTTTTTGATTTAAAATTGTATCAATTGCTACAGATGTTTTACCTGTTTGGCGGTCACCAATGATAAGCTCACGCTGACCTCGACCAATTGGTACAAGAGCGTCAATCGCTTTAATACCTGTTTGAAGTGGCTCATGTACAGATTTACGATCCATAACGCCAGGAGCTTGGCTTTCAATTGGACGTGTTTTTGTTGTTCCAATTGGGCCTAAGCCGTCTACAGGTTGACCTAATGAGTTTACAACACGACCAATTAATTGTTCCCCTACAGGAACTTCCATGATTCTTCCTGTACGACGTACCTCATCCCCTTCACGAATTCCAGTGTAAGGTCCTAAGATAACGATACCGACATTGTTTTCCTCTAAGTTTTGTGCCATACCCATGACACCATTTGAAAATTCAACTAACTCTCCAGCCATGACATTGTCGAGGCCATGAGCACGTGCGATACCATCCCCAACTTGGATAACAGTACCTACATCACTCACTTTAATCTCAGACTGATAGTTTTCAATTTGCTGTTTTATCAGCGCACTAATTTCTTCAGCTTTGATGCTCATGAATTTCACCCCTATCTACGATCTATGTGCAAGAAGTTCGCGATGTACCGATTCTAATTTTCCGGAAATACTTCCGTCATAAATACGGTTGCCGATGCGAAGCTTCACGCCGCCGATTAGGCTCTTATCGATTACATTTGAAATATATAATGAATGCTTTCCTACTTTTGGTGCAAATGTTTCAGAAATAGCACGCTCTTCATCTGAAGATAATGCTTTTACAGAGTATACTGTAGCTGCAGCTACACCTCGTGCTTCATTTGCAAGAGCACGATACTCACGAGTAATCTCCCCTACTACTTGGATGCGATGACGATCTAATAATAAAAGGAGCGTATTTTGAACCGTTTCTGTCAACGTTGAAAACGTTTGGCGAACTAAGTCTTTTTTTCGGTTGGTTGAAATTTTTGGATGCGTTAACACTTCAATTAAATCATCGTTTTGAGCGAAAACTGCTTCCACTACGTCTAACTCTTCTTGTAAAGCATCGATTGATTGCTTTTCAGAAGCTAATTGAAAAAGAGCTAATGCATAACGCTTCGCGACTGCCGACTGACTCATCGTACATCCCCTACTTCTTGAATGTACTCATTGATCAATTTCTCTTGATCTTGCTCTGACAATTCTTTTTCAATCACTTTCGACGCGATTAATACAGATAATGATGCAACTTGCTCACGAAGTGCAGTAACTGCTTGATCTTTTTCTTGCTGAATTTCTTGTTTTGCTAATGCTTTTAAACGCTCAGACTCTTCACGCGCAGCAGCAACAATTTCTTCTTTTTTCTCTTCAGCAGATTTTCTTGCGTTTTCCATTAAAACTTGAACCTCTTCACGAGACTGTTTTAACAGCTCGCGCTGCTCCTCAACAAGCTTCTGTGCTTGTTGATTCTGCTGTTCAGCTGAATCAATTTCACTTGCAATATGCTCTTCACGCTGTTTCATGATACCCATTACTGGACCAAACGCGAACTTACGTAACAATGCTAGCAAGATAAGGAACATTACTAATTGGAATAAAATATCTCCACCGTTAAAGCCTGATGCTCCTAATACAAACGTATTTGACACGGCTGCTTCACTCCCTTCAAAGACTTAACATCTATGATTTTGCTCATTAAAGACATAAAGCAATGGCGAAGGTTCTTTTCGAATGATCTTCGCCACTTTTAAACGTTTTAAGTTACTGATTATTGACCTTGAACCATGAACGCGATTACTACAGCGATAATAGGAATCGCCTCTACTAATGCAACCCCGATGAACATTGTCGTTGTTAATGTACCACGTGCTTCTGGTTGGCGAGCGATACCTTCTACTGTTTTTGATACGATAAGACCGTTACCGATACCAGCACCTAGTGCCGCTAAACCAATTGCAATTGCAGCTGCTAATAAACCCATTTTATAAAGTCCTCCCTTAGTGAAATAGAATTTTTTCAACATGTTTTAAACTCGCTCAAAACGGGTAAAGCTTGAGCGAAGGTTTTATAAATTAATGGTCTTGACTCACTTTGTGTGCCAGGTAAACCATTGTTAACATTGTAAAGATAAAAGCTTGAATTGCACCTACGAAAATACTGAAGCCTTGCCATGCCAATGTTGGCACAACTGCCCCAAATAATCCAAGAGCAGTACCACTTGTAGCAAGCCCTGCTAATAAAGTTAACAGAATTTCTCCTGCATAGATATTCCCGAAAAGACGTAGACCAAGCGTTAGCGTATTTGCAAACTCTTCAATAATCTTTAATGGGAATAGAAAAGGCATTGGTTTGAAGTAATCTCGACCATATTCTGCAAATCCCTTCATCTTAATACCATAATAATGTGATAAGACAACGACCATTGCTGCTAGAGTCAATGTAATCGTCGGATCAGCAGTCGGTGATTTCCACCATAATTCGTGATCGACAACAACGGCAAATGGTAATCCTAACATATTGGCGACAAAGATATACATTAGTAGCGTTACACCTAATGTTAAGAAACGACCACCCGTCTTCCAATCCATTGTGCTGTTAATGAGGCCTTTCACAAAGTCTAATACCCATTCCAGGAAGTTTTGCATACCTGTAGGCTTCATTGCTAAAGTACGAGTACATAAAACTGCAATTAAAAACACAATGACTGACGCCACGGTAATCATCAACATGTTACTGAGATTAAACGTAAGACCAAAGAAATCTTGAGTTGGTGATTCATGACCCAACTATATTCACCTCTCTTCCCATCTCCTGCGTATATTTTGAACAACTAAATCTATGATAATGACAAGATAGGATGTCATTAATCCCATAACTACACCAATAATATGAAAAGTATTTGGATAAGAGATTGTAATTACAACTGCTAGAGCAGCGGTTGCAAACCTTGCAAATGTTCCTACTGAACGAGGTCGTTTTCCTTCATCCAGCGCTTGTCCAAACTGTTTAGCCCTTCTTACTAAAACCCAAAGGTTATACAAACTGAGTGCTGTACCTAAAATCAGGCCTAAAAACACGGTTTGATAAGGAGTAAATCCCAATCCGAGAACGTATAGTGCTAGTAAATAAAATATGTAGGATCGAAGTCTTGGAAATAAATGTTGCAATTCTTGCATGGATTATTAATCTCCTGAAAAAAATTGTCGGACTGTGCGCAGCATGGCATAGACGCCAACTGCAAGCCCTAAAAGAAGGCCTAAAACTAAAAAAAGTGGCTCAGTCCCAACTTTTCCATCAATCCATTTGCCACCAAATAGACCGATTAATACGGAACCTGCTAACTGAGAAAGAATGGTGGACATCAATGCAATCGCTTGTAATGAATGCCGTTTTTGCTTAGTCATTTAGAAAACCCCTTTTTGGTAAATTCTTTTTTTTCAAAAAAATCTACATACTCTACTCTAAAAATATGCGAGCTTATGTATAAATCACCAAAAAAGTTAAAAACAGTTAGTCAAAAACACAAGCGAACCTTGATTTTCAAGTGTTGAAAACCTTATCATTTATATCCATTGTTAGCATACAATAGCGCATATTTAATGTCAATGTGTTTAAGCTAAAAACTTCACAATCTAAAAAGGGATGTTCACATTTTTGCCACACATATTTCATATTTAAATAAGACCAATGTAAAAGGGCGTAAAACCTTGGTTTTACGCCCTTTTAATCAATTACTAGCCCTGCGTTTGCTACCTCTGTTTTACCATCTTTTTTAGCGTATGCGAACACTTTATACTCACCTTTGGGCAACTCTTCCTGCAGCTGAATTTTCCGTTTTAACATCCCTCTTTCTAGTTTTTTATCTACATCTAAATAAGAGACAAACCGAAGGGTGTCTATGTCATAAACAGCAATGCCAAATTCATCTGCTCCTTCAGGCAAAAACAATTCGTATAGATACGTTTTTTCGTCACTTCCCTGTACGGCCTGTAGTCCCATAACACGAGGATAATTTGGCTTTTCAACCATATACAAATAGGGTATTGATATTGTTTCACGTGAATCACGAATTTCTAAACGCCCATCATATATGCCTTTTTTCTTTTGATGGCTGTTTACCTGAAGATCAACTGCAATGGTCTTCGTTTCTTTCGGCTTCAATGTGAAAGAAAGCGGTACTCTCCAAATTTCTCCAAACGTTTTTGTTGGAGGCGTAACATGATAAACGTTTTTGTAATTCGCCTCATTAAAAATACGCATTTTAATCCTTTTGTTACTTTGTCCTTCAAAAACTCCAAACGACAGCGTGCTAGGTGATAACAGCGTTGTTGCCTTTACAGCACGTTCCACTTGAATTCTTCCTGCTCCTTGTTCATACGAGTGATAGAGCTCACCCTTTAAGTTACGAATTGGCTTTGCCGTACTCATAAGTGCCGCTTTTACTTGTTCTGGAGACCAATTGGGGTGAGCCTGTAAAAGTAACGCACAGGCTCCCGCTACGTGAGGTGCTGCCATGCTTGTTCCATTTAAAGGCTCATACCCGTTCGGTACCGTACTCCTAATTTGGTAACCTGGTGCTACCACATCAGGTTTGATATCCCAAGTGCTCGTAACTGGACCTCTGGAGCTAAAAGGAGTAATGATGTCTTCTACAGTTTTCATAGAAGCGAATGCATACGCGTTCCCTTTTTGAATTTCTTTCTTTATGGATTCTCCTACATCACTCGAAACCATAACTACTGGAATTGAAAACGATTCACTTACACTCTCGTCTACCACTCCATTAATAGCATGGTATACAATTACAGCTTTAGCTCCAGCTTTTTCAGCTTTACTGATTTTTTTAGACAGAGAGATTTCTCCTGTTTTCATAAGGACAACTTTGTTTCCAACATCTGCTACTTCCCTTCCGCTTCCTGCGTCCGTTAATACAATTGTCTGATCAATATCCCACTTCGCGGCATTTGGTAAAGGAGATAGAGAAATTTGCTGTGATAACTTTTCCATTTTTATAAATGGAATACGTGTCGGAGAAACTGAAGCACCAACCGAAATAGCTTGTTGAGCCGTTCCAGGAGAGCCTACGGTCCACAAACCAGGCCCTGAATTACCGCTAGAAGTTACTGCTACGATCCCTTTTTCAACAGCTTTATTTAACGCTAAGCTTGTAGGTAAATCTGGACCATTAATGTCATTTCCTAACGATAAGTTAATGACATCGACCCCATCTTGAATTGCTTTTTCAACAGCTAGAATAACATTTTCAGACGAGCCAGACCCACCCGGACCTAGGGCTCGGTAGGCATAAATTTCAGCTTCGGGTGCTACTCCGCGCATCTTCCCGTTTGCTCCTATAATACCGGCCACATGGGTACCATGAAGCGTAGGTTCTCCTTGCTTGCTTACTGTTTCCATTGGAGAATAATCTTGGTCCACAACGTCATAGCCACCTCGATAATTTGACTTTAAATCAGGATGATTAAAGTCAATTCCAGTATCAATTATTCCAACCTTTATCCCTCGACCCGTCAAGCGCTGGTTTTTCTTATCAAACATGCCCCTTACCTTTTCACTGCCAATGTAGGATACACTTCCTTCATTTTTTGCATGATACGAAACAGAAGCATGCGAACTATCAATATAAGGTTCTTCTCGAAGTCTTTGTAAGTCATATAAAGTCCCCGATACGGATAGCCCTGTAAATACCTCCCGAAACTCGTGGTTAATGCTCACATTTGGATACTTTTTTTTTATTTCTTGTTTGGCAATCGCTACATTCTGCTCGTTCAGCATGAGAATGTATGTTTTTTGCACCTGTTTTTCAAATGATTGAATATCTGGAAACTCTACACTTTCACCGTACGTGCTTGTGCTGTTTATTCCAAACATTGACAGTAATAAAATGGTTATTTTCCACATAAAAACACCTCTCTACATAGCGTGTCACAAAGAGACCGCATTCATGTGAGAGGTGTTAGATTTATTTTTTATAGTGGCTTAAATTCTTCAGGTCTTTCTTCACGATGTTTAAAGTAGTAGCTAATCGCATCGCAAATACGCTCAGAGGCATGGCCGTCTCCGTAAGGATTAGATGCTTTAGACATTGTTTCATAAACAGCTTTGTCGATTAATAACTCTTTAGCTAAGTTGTAAATAGTTTCTTCTTCTGTGCCAGCTAATTTTAACGTTCCTGCTTCAATGCCCTCTGGACGCTCCGTTGTATCACGCAATACTAATACGGGTACACCAAGAGAAGGTGCTTCCTCCTGAACGCCACCGGAATCCGTTAAAATGAGGTGTGCTCGATTCGCAAAGTTATGGAAGTCGATTACATCTAACGGTTCGATAAGATGAATGCGATCATCATCGCCCAATATATCATTAGCTGTTTCACGTACAACAGGATTTAGATGCACAGGATAGACAACTTGTACGTCATCATGTTCAGTTACAATACGCTTTACCGCTCTAAACATATTTTTCATTGGCTCACCTAAATTTTCACGACGGTGAGCGGTTAATAAGATAAGGCGATCGCTGCCAAGATTACGTAAGACTTCATGCTCATACGAATCTTTTACAGTTGTTTTTAGCGCATCAATAGCTGTGTTTCCTGTCACAAAAATGTTTTCTTCATTCTTGTTTTCTGTTTTCAAATTAACAGAAGACTTCGTTGTTGGAGCAAAGTGTAAATCTGCTAGTACACCCGTCAACTGGCGATTCATCTCTTCAGGATAAGGTGAATATTTATTCCATGTGCGAAGACCTGCTTCTACATGGCCTACAGGAATTTGGTTATAAAACGCTGCTAGTCCAGCAATAAATGTTGTTGTTGTATCTCCATGAACCAACACAATATCCGGCTTTACTTTTTGCATCACATCGTTTAAACCTTCTAATCCTCTAGTTGTTACATCCATTAATGTTTGACGGTCTTTCATAATATTTAAGTCATAATCTGGTTCGATATCAAAAATGGATAGCACTTGATCCAGCATTTGACGGTGCTGAGCAGTAACGGTCACAATTGCTTCAAATTCCTTGGGACGCTTCTTTAGCTCAAGAACAAGTGGCGCCATTTTAATAGCTTCCGGTCTAGTACCAAATATCGTCATTACTTTAACTGGTTGCTTCATTATTTATCACCCGTATCTGAGAAATTATTTTGTACCAAATAAACGGTCTCCCGCATCTCCTAAACCTGGAACGATATAACCATGGTCATTTAATTTTTCATCTAAAGCTGCGATATAAATATCAACATCTGGATGTGCTTCTTTTACGATTTCTACTCCTTCTGGAGAAGCGATTAAGCACATAAATTTAATGTTTTTTGCGCCACGCTTTTTCAATGAATTAATAGCTTCTACTGCTGAACCACCCGTTGCAAGCATCGGATCTACAACAATAAAATCACGCTCTTCTACATCATTTGGTAATTTAACATAGTATTCCACTGGTTGAAGTGTTTCTGGATCACGGTACAGGCCAACATGCCCTACTTTTGCTGCCGGCATTAATTTTAAGAAACCATCAACCATTCCGATACCTGCACGTAAAATTGGTACAATCCCTAGTTTTTTACCAGCGATTACTTTTGAAGTCGTTTTGCATACTGGCGTTTCAATTTCCACATCTTGTAAAGGTAAATCACGAGTTGCTTCAAAAGCCATTAAGCTTGCTACTTCGTCTACTAACTCACGGAATTCTTTTGTTCCCGTTTTTACATCACGTATGTATGTTAATTTGTGTTGAATAAGAGGATGATCGAATACGTATACTTTGCCCACTGAAATCTCTCCTTTGAATTTAAAAATGTCCACATTGAAATACCATTCAAGCGCTTGAATGGTACCTACTTTTTAAAAAAAACGATAACGTTAACATAACTTAAGCATTGCATCTATTTTACAGAAAATTATTTTTGAGTTCAAGCTTAATCCAAAAATAGATATTTTTCTATAACAATAGTGTAACCACATCATTCATCTTGAAACGTTGACACAAAAAGAAAAGCTGGGTAAATCCCCACCTTTTCTTTTCGCATTTTACTATTTCTTATAGATTATAAAGATGCATACATTTCAAACTTGCTTGTTAATGCTTCTACACGAGCTGTTGCTTCCGCTAACTTTTCTTCATTATCAATATTCTTTAGTGTTAAGCCAATGATAGCAGCAATTTCATCCATTTCTTCAGCACCGAATCCACGAGTTGTCACAGCAGCTGTTCCGATACGAATTCCACTTGTTACAAATGGACTTTGTTGGTCGTAAGGAATCGTGTTTTTATTCGTTGTAATTCCAACTTCATCTAACGCTTTTTCAGCAACTTTACCCGTTAATCCCATTGAACTTACATCAATTAGAACGAGGTGGTTATCTGTACCGCCAGAAACTAACTTAAAGCCTTCTTTTGTTAGCCCTTCTGCTAAGCGATTTGCATTGTCGATGATATTTTGTGCATACTGCTTAAATTCAGCTTGTAACGCTTCACCGAACGCTACTGCTTTAGCAGCAATAACGTGCATTAATGGTCCACCTTGGATTCCAGGAAAGATTGATTTATCAATTGCTTTTGCAAATTCTTCTTTACATAAAATCATTCCACCACGTGGCCCGCGTAATGTTTTATGCGTAGTTGTTGTAACGAAATGAGCATGTGGAACCGGGTTTGGATGAAGGCCAGCTGCTACAAGTCCAGCAATGTGAGCCATGTCTACCATTAAATATGCTCCCACTTCATCTGCAATTTCACGGAATTTCTTAAAGTCAATTTCACGAGGGTACGCACTAGCACCAGCAACGATCAGCTTTGGTTTATGAGTGCGTGCTTTTTCTAATACATCTTCATAGTTAATACGATGTGTGTCTGCATCTACACCATATTCAATGAAATTGTACTGCACACCGCTAAAGTTTACCGGACTACCGTGCGTTAAATGTCCACCGTGAGATAAGTTCATACCAAGAACCGTATCTCCTGTCTCTAAAATTGTAAAGTATACAGCCATGTTTGCTTGAGCACCTGAGTGAGGTTGAACGTTCACATGCTCCGCACCAAAGATTTCTTTTGCACGGTCACGAGCTAAGTCTTCCACTACGTCTACGTGCTCGCAGCCACCATAATAACGCTTTGCTGGATAACCTTCTGCATATTTATTTGTAAGTACAGAACCTTGAGCTTCCATTACTGCCGTTGTAACGAAGTTTTCTGATGCAATTAACTCAATTTTTGTGCGTTGACGCCCTAATTCATCTTGAATTGCATTATAAACTGCTGGATCTTGCTGCACTAACTTTTTCTCCATCGAAATCCTCTCCTCGTTTCGTTTCGTATGAACAATGTTCGTTTTTTATTAATTCATCTACATTGTAACATGGTTTATTTAGAATAAAAAACAAAAAATGTGCATTATATTAATATATTTATTTACAATCGTTCGTAAATAGCTCTAGGTCCACCAATTAGTTTTGGTCGAGTATAAGCAATAGTCATGTGCGCTTGACCAATTTGTTTAAGGGAACACCTAACAGGAACAGCCACATGCTTTAAGTGCATACCAATAAACGTATCCCCAATATCAATACCTGCATCGGCTTTAATAAATTCAACAATAACAGGGTCATTGAAATGATGATATGCGTACGTAGCCATTGCTCCACCTGCTTTTCGAACTGGGATAACCGTTACAAGATCTAAGTTTTGCTTTAACGCAGTTTTTCGTTCTACCACCAGCGCTCGATTTAAATGTTCACAGCATTGAAACGCTAAATCGATGCCTTTTTCCTTTGCAAACTCTTGAAGCTTACCATAGATTACCTCAGCTGCTTCTTCAGTTCCTGATGTTCCGATTCGCTCTCCAACAACTTCACTTGTACTGCAACCAACTACAAACAAACTATCTTGCTGAAGTGTTACCTGTTGTGAAAAATCTGCTAGCACAACTTCTAATTCCCGAGCCCAATCTTGAGCATTAGACATTCTAAAGCGCCTCCTTTACATCATTTACTTTTCATATGCTTTAATTTTGTTGACACGATTCTCATGACGTCCGCCTTCAAAATCCGTTGTTAACCATATCTTAGCAATATCTCTAGCTAAACCTGGGCCAATCACACGCTCACCCATCGCTAGTACATTTGTGTCATTATGTTCTCTGGTCGCCCTTGCGCTAAACATATCGTGGACAAGTGCACAGCGAACACCTTTTACTTTATTCGCAGCAATACTCATTCCAATTCCTGTTCCACAAATTAGAATTCCTTTATCAACCTCTCCACCTGCTACTTTTTCAGCAACTGGAATTGCATAGTCTGGATAATCTACTGAATCACTGCACTCACAGCCTAAGTCAACATACTCAACATTTAGTTCTTCCATTAACTGCATAATTTCTTTTCGAATATTTATACCACCGTGATCTGATGCAATCGCTACTTTCATAATGGATCCTCCTTATAAGCTATTAAAAGTAACTTTTATAGCTAGCATTTTTAATTTTCTAATTTTTTAATAGCTCGATTAATAAGCTGCTGCATTTCTTCAAATGTCATTTGGTAAACAGATAAATCGCCTCCGTAAGGGTCGACAACGTCTCCATTTTCACCTACAAATTCTTTTAGCGTAAACAGCTTGTCTATAGTATCTGGAGCTTGGTTTGCCAGCATCTGTTTATGACTACTTGTCATAGTAAAAATATGAGTTGCCCAATCTAACATTTCTCTTGTAATACTAGATGATGTATGCGATGAATCAATACCTTGCTGCGCTAAAACTGCTGCTGCATGCGCAGAAATCGGTTGACCGTCCATTGCAAATAAACCAGCTGATTTTACTTCTATTCCACGCTTTTTTTGACTGCTTAACCAAGCTGCCGCCATAGGACTTCGACATGTATTTCCTGTACAAACAAATAAGACTTTTTTCAATCTAAAATCTCTCCTTATCTTACTACTAATAATCCCTTTTTACATTGCCTTTATTTTATCCTTAATAGATAGAAGAGTTCAACACCCATGACCTATGATACTTTTCATTAAATGTAAGCATAAAAAAGCAAGCTCTATGCTAATAGAGCTTGCTTTTTTAGAGTATTAAATTAATAAGCTATTTATAATTGAAAAAGAAGCTTGATTCCAAATGCAAGGAGAATGCTTCCCCCTAGCGCTTCACTGTACGAACCTAACCAACCTTGAACACGTCTTCCAAGCAAAAGACCTAACCATGTTAACAGCATACTTACTACGCCGAAAATCATAATTGTTAAAAATGTTCTTGCTCCAAAAATCCCAAGGCTTAAGCCCACAGAAAAACTATCTAAGCTAACGCTCAATGCAAAGATCATTAATCCCCATCCTACAGGTTTAATAAACGGCTCTTCGTCACGCTTGAAGGATGAGTAAATCATTTGTATTCCTAATATGAGAAGTAATACGCCTCCACCATATGTAGCTAACATTCCCAGCTTATCAGACAACAGTTTTCCAATAAACATACCCAAAAGGGGCATCCATATATGGAAAAGACCTATTATTACTCCGATGTAAAAAATTTGGCGAAAGCGTAAACGGACTAGACCCATTCCAAGTCCGACCGAAAAGGCGTCCATTCCTAACGCAAATGCCATAATAACTAATGTAATCAGTTCACTAATTAATCCTGAAATATCCATCTTCAACCTCCTCGGACGTGCCTATTTCACCTTATGCACGCACGAAATGGTTTAGAAGATGAATCTAAAATTATTGAACAATAAACTGATGACCAGCCGCTTTCACTAACCGATTCATTAAAGCCTGACCTACTCCATGCTCAGGAAAGCTTTCACTTAAAATAACGTCTACGTCATAGTCGTTAAAAGAACGTAAAACATGATAAAGTTCACTCGCAACCGTTTCTAACTTATCTCGATAGCCGCAAGTTAAAATCTGATCTGCATGATAAGAGTTTTTATTTTCATGGGTTGTTAAAACTCCAACTTTCTTTCCTTGTTTTTGAAAATACTCAACTTGCTCCTGTAAAAATTTCTCTGAACCTTTCACAATGATGAGCGGCGCATTAGGAGCATAATGTGTATACTTCATTCCTGGAGATTTTGGCGCTTCCTTTTCATCTTTAAGAGCTTGGTCTACCCTTACTTCTCCAATTAAAGCTTCTAATTGTTCTTTTGTAACGCCACCAGGACGTAAAATGACTGGGATGTCTTCCGTACAATCCAGTACCGTAGATTCTAGACCAACTCCGGTCGTTCCACCATCAACAATTCCACTAATTCTACCTTCCAAATCGTTCATAACATGCTGAGCACTTGTTGGACTTGGCTTTCCGGATAGGTTTGCACTTGGTGCAGCTACTGGTACACTTGCTTTTTTTAATAAAGCTAGAGCTACGGGATGCGAAGGCATTCGGACGGCAACGCTATCCAAACCTGCCGTAACGTTCTCTGCTACAAATCCTTTTTTAGGAAAAATGAGCGTAATAGGTCCTGGCCAAAAAGCTTGCATTATTTCCCGAGCTGTTTCTGACACCTCGGCTACAATACTATCTAACTGTTCCACGTCACCAATGTGTACAATAAGCGGGTTATCACTCGGACGACCTTTCGCTTTGAAAATTTTATCCACAGCCTGTTCAGAGGTTGCATCTGCCCCTAACCCATAGACTGTTTCTGTAGGAAACGCAACGACTTCTTGGTTTCTTAACAACAAAGATGCTTCTTCTATCTGTGGATAACTATCTTGATTTTTCATTTCTTTATCCACAGACCAGATTTTTGTGTTCATTTCATTCACTCCTATTGGTACAACTATATATAGGTAAAAACATCTCTATTACCTACTATTTATACAAGATTTTAATTTATTTTATCAATAGACGGTTGCAACAAACAAGCTTTATCCACAAAATGTGGATAAAGCTTGTTTGTTTATTAATAACTTTGTGGATGATCTTTATCCACATGTGTGAAATTCAATCTTGATAAGTCATTACATATACTTGCTCTAAGCTTGAAAGATTTCGTAGATAAGAATGATACTTCAAGCCATCTGGCAAATTTTCGTAACTGATTTGCTGAAAATTCATCATTGAAAAAAACTGTACGGACGAAGCCTTGTTCGTCACTAAATATAATTGATGAACATCATTTTTTTTAGCTAGCTGTACAATGCTTTTGAATAACAATAGAATGTCCGATCGCATGAGGGAAGGTGAAACAACAAGAGAACGTAATAACCCATACTCTCCATCTTTTTCAAATCCAACAGTTGCTAACAGCTCGTCATTCTCATCTTCCATAATAACAAAATGATGAATGCTTTCTGCTACACCTTCTGAACTAATACCTGCTTTTGTTAAGAATGATTGAATTCGCCCACAATCTTTCACTTCTGCTAACTTCAATTGTTCCTTCATTTCTCATCACCTCATTTTAGTTTCTAGTAACAAAACTATGAAATATGAGAAACAAATAGAACTATATACTTTTATTTTCTATCATTTGAATAAAGATGAAGCTAGTTCTACAATAAAGAATTTCACTTCTACTTCTTCTTCTTTCTCCTGTACTTTTTTACTAGACTGCTCCTGCTGCTTTTCTTTTCTCGCTTCTTTTACAGCTACTTCTTGTGCCAGATTTGAAGTTGATGCAACAAGGTTTGAATGGTCAGTGTGATTAGCATCTACTTTCTCTACTTCTTCAGCTACCGCTTTTATCATTTCTTTCTTTTCCACAGGCTGCTCTTCTTCAGGCATTGGTGATTCAATAGCTTCCCCGTTTGAGAAATCTAAAAAGCACATAGGTGGAAACAGTACGCACCACCAGTTTGCTCCTTCACCTTCACCTAACGTAATTAAAACTGCTTCATATTCACCAGCTGGATAAAGCAATTGACCATATAGCTTGGTTGGAAAGCTCACCTTTCCAAAATCAACGTGTATAATCTGATCCATACCTTGTTCTTTCATAACTTTCTTAGCAATCGCTTCTAATGTGGGTAAGTTGCTTTTAATTACATCTCTTGCATCTTCCACTGACGTTAACTCTTGAACCCATGTAGTAATTTGTGCATTTACTTCATCTCTAATTAATCGTTTTACATGCTGGTCTTTCTTACTATCGCTATTTGCAAGAATACGTAAACGAATTGCTTCATCTGGAATAACCATCGGCTCAGTAGCCTCGACCTTTTGATTTGTATATAGAATTTGGATATTCGCTCCAATAATAAGTAAAAGAAAATAAATAATTGCTTGTTTTTTCATTATGTCCACCATCCCTTCACAAGATAGTATGGACAATGATTTTCTATCCTAAACTAGCAACTTATTAAAATCTATTATTTTTATAAAGAAGCAAATACCATTCGATCTTTTCCATTGATATCAAAAACAACTTCAACTTTTGCATTAGGGAACTGCTTTTTTAACATATCTGATACTGCATCAGCTTGTCCAAACCCTACTTCAAATGCAATAATTCCCTGTTTGTTAATAACAAGCGGGAGCTCTTCCATAAAACGTCGATAGAAATTCAAACCGTCTTGACCACCAAAAAGAGCTCGATTAGGCTCATAGTCCTTCACAACGGTTGATAGTTCGTCACTATCAGGAATGTATGGAGGGTTAGACACGACAACATCAAATCGCTGAGATGCCTCAATAAAAGGCTTTAATAAATCTCCATGTAAAAATTGAACCTTCGCACCCAAGCGTTTAGCATTTTCTTTGGCTATTGCTAGCGATTCTTCTGCAATATCTGTGCACGTCATTTTTATCGTTGGAACTTCTAAAGCAAGTGTAACACCTATTGCACCACTACCTGTTCCAATATCAACAGCCTGAATTGGAGCGTGTCCAAACTTTTGTTTCATACGATCAATTAAGCCTAATACAAGCTCTTCAGTTTCCGGACGCGGTATAAGCACTTCCTGATTTACTTGAAACGTTCTTCCATAGAACTCTTCCGAACCAATGAGATATTGTACTGGTATCCCAGCTACATGTTTTTTAACATCATGCTGAAATTTTTGCATGATTTCCGTTGGGACTTCTTCTTGCAATGAAGCAAGTAGGTAAGTTCGAGTCATGCCAAGGTGATGAAGCAACAACATCTCACCAGCATTTTCATCTCTTTGCGCTTCTTTTAAACAAGAAGAAGCCCATTTTAGGGCTTCAAAAACTTTCATTGTTAATTCGAATCTTCCATTCTTCTCGCTTGATCTTCCATGATTAATGCATCAATGATTTCATCTAGCTTACCTTCTAGAATTTGATCAAGCTTTTGAATTGTTAAACCAATACGATGATCCGTTACACGGTTTTGAGGGAAGTTATACGTACGAATACGCTCTGAACGATCCCCAGAACCTACTGCTTGCTTACGATTTGCATCGTATTCAGCTTGGGCTTCCTGCTGGAACTTATCATAAACACGTGCACGTAATACCTTCATTGCTTTTTCTTTATTCTTAATCTGTGACTTTTCATCTTGACACGATACAACTGTTCCCGTAGGTAAATGCGTTAAACGAACAGCTGACATGGTTGTATTTACGCTTTGTCCACCTGGTCCACTAGATGCGAACGTATCAACACGAATATCTTTTTCATGAATTTCTACCTCTACCTCTTCAGCTTCCGGTAGACATGCAACTGTTGCTGTTGAAGTATGAATACGTCCACCTGATTCCGTTTCAGGTACACGTTGAACACGGTGTGCGCCGTTTTCAAACTTCATTTTTGAATAAGCACCTTTACCGTTAATCATGAAAATAATTTCTTTATATCCACCAACACCTGTTGTATTAGCTTCCATTACGTCAATTTTCCAGCCTTGAGCCTCGGCAAAGCGTGAGTACATGCGGTATAGGTTACCCGCAAATAAGGCTGCCTCATCGCCTCCTGCAGCACCACGAACCTCCATAATAACGTTTTTGTCATCGTTTGGATCTTTCGGGATTAACAGAATGCGAAGTTTATCTTCTAATTCTTCTGCTTGCGGCTCTAGCTCTTGAATTTCTTCTTTAACCATCTCACGCATATCAGCATCAAGCTTTTCTTCGAGCATTGCTTTTGCATCTTGCAGCTGCTCTTTTACTTCTTTATACTCTCGATAACACGTAACGGTTTCTTGTATATCTGATTGTTCTTTTGAATACTCTCTTAATTTAGATGGGTCATTTACGATTTCAGGGTCGCTAAGAAGCTCATTCAACTTCTCATAGCGTGCCTCCACGGCTTCTAAACGATCAAACACGTCATTCACCTCATTTTTTATCCATAACGTTCTAATTATAGTATAGCTCATGGATTCAGTCAAAACAAAGTGAGTTTTACCAAGGATTATGGCTTGACGTTTACATGAAATTGAAGTCTAGGCAAACCTTCATATAAAACCTCATTGAGATCTTTTATAATCTTGTTTTTCTCTCGAGCGCTATATTCTTTTCCAACGTATACTGTCACCCACGCATCTTTTCCACTAATAACAATATTTCCAGCCTTATAAGGAGTTTTGACGTTAATAATTTCTTCAATTTTGGTAGCATCATCTTTTACTGCAGTTTGTTCATTGGTTGTATTTAAAAAATTAGGGTTTTGATCCGTAAATTCTTCATAATTTTCAAGCTCAGCTCGCTCTTTTTTTGATTGAGTGTCTTGGGGCTGGTCTCCTTGGTTACATGCGGCTAAAAGAAAAGCGGTAAACAGTATTGCAATTAAGTGTTTCATACTATCCCCTCCTATCTTGTTAGTTTTCCACATTCCTCCCTTTTCATCCAGTTCCATAAAAAAAAGAGTTTGGGACATAACAAAATGATTGCTTCTAAAAGACAAACACTAGCTGTTCCCATCTCTTTGATTTGTCTCAACACCTTCGTTCCATTGCGCTACGGTCACTCGCTTTCCGCGGGGAGGAACCTGAGCTTCCTCGCTGCGCTGCGGGATCTCAGTTTTCCGTCTCTTTCCCGCAGGAGTCGAGTGTCCTACGCTCCATTCCAGCCTGTTTCCAACATTGTTTTCACAATCAACCAAAAAAACCTGAACGATTAAAAGTTATGAACTCTCAATAGTTCAGGTATAGTAGAGGCTGAACTACTTATGTCCCAGTCTCTTTTTTATTTGGTTAGTTCTTGAAAGTTACTTGCTGCTTTTGAACTTTTCACCACATGACAATGGCGACAGCGAGGTTCGTAAGATTCTGATGCGCCCACTAGTATAATGGGATCATCATAAGAAGCTGGCTCTCCATTAATTAAACGTTGAGTACGACTTGCTGGAGATCCACATGATGCACAAACAGCTTGCAGTTTTGTAACCGATTCAGCTATTGCCATCAGCTGAGGTACATGTCCAAAAGGCTCACCACGAAAGTCTTGATCAAGTCCTGCTACAATGACACGAAACCCTTTATCTGCAAGAGCTTGTACAACTTCAACAATTTGATTATCAAAGAATTGAATCTCATCGATTGCCACTACATCTGTAGCTTCGCTAACTATATCTAAAATGTCAGTAGAAATAGATATAGGATGGGCAATAACTGATGTTCCATTATGTGATACAACCGCTTCTTCACTATATCGATCATCGATTGCTGGCTTAAACACCTGCACATTTTGCTTAGCAAACTGCGTGCGACGAACACGACGAATTAATTCTTCTGATTTCCCTGAGAACATACTTCCACAAATTACTTCAATCCAACCGCTTTGTTTCATTACGTACACCATGCGGGACTCTCCCTTCCTATCACTCCATTATGAGCGAACCGCTACTAACTTTATCTAGTCTACCTTTAATTATGTAGAACATGTATATAAAAAGATTTCTCCACCCAAAGTGGAAATATTTTACTTATTCAGTATTTTTAAAAGTAAAAAAACAGGCAAGAGATAAGCTACTTGCCTGTTTGCTTCGACAATCTTGATTATTTAAGACCGTATTTTTTGTTGAAACGATCAACACGGCCACCAGCTTCAGCGAATTTTTGACGGCCCGTATAGAATGGGTGACATTGTGAACAAGTCTCAACGCGCATCTCTTCTTTTACAGAACCAGTTTCAAACTCATTACCACAGCTGCATTTCACCATGATTTTGTTGTACTTTGGATGAATTCCTGTTTTCATTCTTTTCATCTCCTTCCGCCCTGAATCATTCTGAAACAGAGTTTATTGATAAGAAAAAATGATGAGCATAATCGCACCATCGTGTATCTTATCAACACACATGATGAAATTATAACAAGGGTTGTTTCGTTTTGCAACCACCTATTCAAAACATCTTTTTCCATCAACTGACACTTCATTTAAAATCTTTATAAAACCAATTACATATGTTTTCTGTTATCGTTTATTAGCTAATAGAGCTTTCTTCTCTTCAGTTAACAAAGCAAAAAACTCTTCATTTGATTTTGTTTGACGAAGACGCTTTAAGAACTTTTCAGCAAAATCAGGCGCATCAGCCATTGACTTACGAATAGCCCATAAATGATCAAGCTGCTCCTTTGGAATAAGAAGCTCCTCTTTACGTGTACCTGAACGACGAATATCAATTGCCGGGAAAATACGTTTTTCCGCAAGTGAACGATCAAGGTGAAGCTCCATATTTCCAGTTCCTTTAAACTCTTCATAGATTACATCGTCCATACGAGAGCCTGTATCAATTAAAGCTGTTGCAAGAATTGTTAAGCTTCCGCCATCTTCAATGTTTCTGGCAGCACCAAAGAATCGCTTTGGACGATGGAAAGCAGCTGGGTCAATACCACCTGACAATGTTCTTCCACTTGGCGGAATAACAAGGTTATAAGCACGAGCTAGACGAGTGATACTATCCATTAAAATGACAACGTCTTTTTTATGCTCCACTAATCTCATTGCACGCTCGAGCACAAGCTCAGCGACTTTAATATGGTTTTCTGGTACCTCATCAAACGTTGAACTTACAACATCCCCATCAACAGATCTTTCAATATCTGTTACTTCTTCAGGACGCTCATCGATTAAGAGAACAATGAGCTCTGCTTCTGGATGATTTGTTGTAATACTGTTTGCAATTTCTTTTAGAAGCATTGTTTTACCAGCTTTAGGTGGTGCAACAATTAATCCCCTTTGACCAAAACCAATCGGTGAGATAAGGTCAATAATTCGAGTTGAGAAACTTCTAGGCTGTGTTTCCAAACGCATTTGCTCATTTGGATAAATAGGCGTTAACGCTGGGAAATGCACGCGTTCTTTTGATGTCTCTGGATCTTCACCATTAACTGCTTCTACATGTAGTAAGCCATAGTAACGCTCGTTTTCTTTAGGGGGACGAACTTTACCAGATACTTTATCTCCGTTTCGTAAATCAAAACGGCGAATTTGAGACGCGGAAATATAAATATCCTCAGAGCTTGGAGAATAGTTGATTGGTCTTAAAAACCCAAACCCTTCCGATTGAATAATTTCAAGGACACCTTCCATGAAAAGCAGACCGTCTTGCTCTGCCTGTGCTTTTAAAATTGCAAAAACAAGTTCTTTTTTCGTTAGCTTGCTATAATAAGAAACTTTATATGCTTTCGCATGTTCATATAGCTCTTTTAATTTCATATTTTCTAAACTGGATAATGTTAAGTTCATTAGGACACCACGCTTTTAATGAATAATTTTTGAGTTTCCTTCCATATTAAGTTACTATCTATTAGAAAATGATACGGTCGGAACAATGTGTTAAAGATGGAGAAGGTAATCTAGAAGTATACATAAGTAGAATCAATTATAATTATACACTTATTAGAAGAAAAAACAGGTTACTTTCATAACGAAGTGGCAAAAACCACGAATTGTTTAATGTAGCAACTTATATTCTAACCTTTTTCTATCTTTTTAATCAATCTTTTTTTGACGCATAGCGTTCAACAAAAAAACATGTTATAGTTTACTAGCTTCTACTGAAAACCTTTTCAATTCATATTAAATAAGAAATGATAGCTACAAATACATTGCACACACCGATTTATTATTTATAACGAATAAATAATCAGTGAGGGATTTCCCTCACTGATTTTCAACTTACTCTATTATAGACGAAATTCACGTAATGTCTAGTAGATGACATGATGAGAAAATTTGTGATTAAGAATTTTGGAATTGTTCAATTTCTTCTTCAGTCATTTCTTCTCGCCAAATCATTGCGCCTAAACTTGATAGTTTGTCCACGAGGTGACTATATCCTCGATCAATATGTTCTAATCCGGTAACTTCAGTAATTCCTTTAGCCATTAAACCAGCTGTTACTAGAGCTGCTCCTGCTCGTAAATCAGAAGCCTTAACACGAGCACCTTGCAACTGTATTGGCCCATTAATAATTGCAGAGCGACCCTCTACTTTAACCGAAGCATTCATACGTCTTAGCTCATCAATATGCTTAAAACGAGCTCCATAAATTGTATCTGTTACTACACTTGTACCAGATGCTTTTGTTAATAAAGTAGTGAAAGGTTGCTGCAAATCTGTTGGGAATCCTGGATAAACCAATGTTTTGATGTCTACAGGCTTTAATAATTCTCTTGTAGCAACCAAAATTTGGTCTGAGCTTGTTTCAATATGAATACCCATTTCTCTCATTTTAGCTGTCAAAGATTCCAAGTGCTGTGGAATCACATTATCCACAATCACTTCTTTCCCCATACTAGCACCCATTACCATGTAAGTGCCCGCCTCAATACGATCTGGAATGATTGAATGACGGCATCCATGTAAAGTATCTACGCCATCAATGCGGATAACGTCTGTTCCAGCACCCTTAATTTTTGCTCCCATACTCGTTAGCAACGTCGCAACATCAATAATCTCAGGTTCTTTAGCTGCATTCTCAATAACAGTACGTCCCTTTGCTCTGACAGCAGCTAGCATGATATTAATGGTTGCACCAACGCTTACCACGTCTAAATAAATACGAGCTCCTCTTAATTCTTCAGCACGTAAATAAATAGCACCTTGTTCATTTGTAACAGTAGCACCTAGTGCCTCAAAACCTTTAATATGCTGATCAATTGGACGCGGTCCCAAATAACAGCCGCCTGGAAGACCAACAACAGCTTTTTTAAAACGTCCTAACATTGCTCCCATCAAATAATAAGAAGCACGCAGCTTTTTTACCTTTCCACTTGGTAAAGGCATGGCCGTCATATGAGTTGGGTTTACCGTTAATTCTTCATTATCACTTGTGACAGTGCCACCAATTTCTTCAATTAAATCACTCAGCAATTCAACATCTGATATACGAGGTAGCCCCTCTATTGTAACAGGTGACTCCGCTAAAATCGTAGCTGGAATCAGCGCCACAGCGCTATTTTTAGCACCGCTTACACGAACTGTTCCACTTAGAGTAAAGCCACCTTGTATTTTCAGCTTTTCCATTTATAGCTCCCTTCCAGCGAAAGAAAGTTTTCGACTCTGTAGTTAAGGAAAAAATTGGAACTACCACTATGTAGACTACTTGTATTTTTCCTCTTATCTACTAGTGTACACGAAAATCCAAAAATCATGTATAATTTCGACAATTTTAAAGAAAATATGGCATTTACTCAATTTATTCGCAAATGCCATACCATCTTATTTACATTATTTTTGTCGTTTTTCCCAATCTGCTAGAAACTGTTCGATTCCTGCTTCCGTTAAAGGATGCTTGAAAAGCTGCATAATTACTTTATAAGGAATTGTTGCAATATGAGCTCCTTGCTTAGCAGCCTCCGTTACATGCATTGGGTGACGAATAGAAGCAGCAATGATTTCAGTTGGAATATCGTGAATAGCAAAAATCTCTGCAATATCTGAAATTAAGTTCATACCATTAAATCCAATGTCATCAAGGCGACCTAAAAATGGTGAAACATATGTTGCACCAGCTCTTGCAGCTAATAATGCTTGATTAGCAGAAAAGATAAGCGTGACGTTGGTTTTGATTCCAAGACTCGTAAATTCGTTTACTGCTTTTAGACCATCAGGAGTCATCGGTACTTTAATCGTAATATTTGGTGCAAGGGCCGCTAACTCTTTACCTTCTCGAATCATTCCTTCTGCATCTAAAGAAATGACTTCGGCGCTCACTGACCCTTCAACTAGCTCTGTAATCTCACGAAGACGATCTTCAAATGTGATATTCTCTTTTGCTACCAAACTTGGATTTGTTGTAACACCAGCAATAACCCCTAATGAATGCGCTTCCTTTATTTCTGACAAGTTAGCTGTATCAATGAAAAATTTCATCTGTCCTATCCCCTTTTTTCTTAATTATATGAAAATTATAATTAAAATAAAGCCGCCTTACAACTATTGAGCAAGGCGGCTTTGCACCATCTCATCATTAATCACTTAATGTGGAATGGTAATTATGCTTTGTTTGAAGAACCAAACTCACGCATTTTCCCTTGAACTGTCGCTTGAATTGCATCGCGAGCCGGTCCTAAATATTTACGTGGGTCATATTGCTCAGGTTGCGCAGCTAGTACTTCGCGTACAGCTTTAGCTGAAGCAATTTGGTTTTCTGTATTTACGTTAATTTTAGCAGTTCCTAAAGAAACAGCTTTTTGAATGTCTTTTGTTGGGATACCAGTACCACCGTGTAATACTAATGGTAAACCAGTAATTTGACCGATTTCTTCCATTTCAGCAAAACCTAAGTTTGGCTCACCTTTGTAAGGACCATGAACTGAACCTAATGCTGGAGCAAGGCAGTCGATACCTGTACGTTTAACAAGCTCTTCACACTCTTTTGCATCAGCGTAGATAACACCATCAGCGATTACGTCATCTTCTTGTCCACCAACAGTTCCTAACTCAGCTTCTACAGATACACCGTGGAAGTGTGCTAGTTCAACTACTTTAGCAGTAGTTGCAATGTTTTCTTCAAATGGGTGGTGAGAAGCATCAATCATTACAGAAGTGAATCCTGCATGAATTGCTTTTGCACATGATTCAAAGCTTGAACCATGGTCTAAGTGAATTGCAACTGGCACTGTTACGTTGTAGTCTTCGATTAAACCTTTAACCATTGATACTACAGTTTTGAAACCGCCCATGTAACGTGCTGCACCTTCAGATACACCTAGGATAACTGGAGAGTTTTCTTCTTGAGCTGCTTTTAAGATAGCTTGAGTGAACTCTAAGTTGTTTAGGTTAAATTGGCCTACTGCGTAGCCTTCCTCTTTTGCTTTGATAAGCATGTCTTTCATTGATACTAAAGGCATGTTGAAATCCTCCTTAATAATCTATGTGAGTTAGATACTAACCAAAAGCCTACCTAAAGTAGTATGCTCTTGAATCTGACATTCCATGTAGAAATGCGGTGTATCTGCACACAATATGTTGTCGAATGATTAATACAGTAATTAGGATACCAACTTAAAAACAAAACAGCAAGATTTTTAGGTTAATATTGAAAATTTCTTAGAAACACGCCTAATTGTAAGCACTTACTTAGACTTTAATGGTATATATTCCCTAACAACCTGTCTAATTTCATCAATATCAAACGGTTTTGCAAAATGCGTTAACGCACCTAAATCTTTTGCTTCTTGGATCATATCTAATTCACCATAAGCAGTCATTATAATTACTTTTATTGTCTTATCATACCCTTTTAATCGTTTTAAAATTTCAATTCCGTCCATCCCTGGAATCTTCATATCGAGCAAGACAAGATCAAGTTGTTGTTCTTTTGCAATGTCAATCGCTTGAAACCCATTCGCTGCTTGAAAAGTTTGATACCCTTCCTTTTGCAATACTTCTGTTAGTAAAATACGAATTCCGTACTGGTCATCTACAATTAAGATTTTTTCAGTCAACATAATCCCACCTTCTATACAGCCTCTTGTTGAGACAAAACTAACATATGTATTTCGTTATAAAGCGACAAATCCCTGCTCATTTAAGGAAATCTTACAAAATACAGGAATTTTAGTCATTATTCTTACTTTGTTTTTCCATACTTTTTTATTATAACTTGTTTTACACTAGAATATGGATATATTTTTTCGATATAATGATTAGCAAACACTCTTGAGAAAGAGAAAGGTGACTTTATCATGCTTAAAATTTTCACAACACAATTGTCTAGCTATTTTAAACGCATAGGCGAAAAAGAAGAATTCAACTTGGAAGATGGTGCTCGTATTTTAGCTCAAGCAGCCATTGGAGAAGGAAACATTTATATTTATGGAGTAAATGAAATGCAAGCCGTGATGTACGAAGCGACGCAGAGTGCAGAGCCGTTAGCTCATGCAAAATCTCTAGAGCTCAATGACATTAGCAGCTTAACATCCGTAGATCGAGTACTCATTGTTACAAGGTTTTCTACAGACGAAAAAGCAGTTCAAGTAGCACATACTCTACTGGAACAAGGAATTCCGTTTGTTAGCATTGGAGCTATTCCCAAAGAGGTTCAAGGTGAAAGTATTCATGAACTAGCAGATGTGCATATTAATACGTATCTTTTACAGCCACTTATCCCTGATGATAGCGGGGAACGCTTTGGATTTCCAGCTCTTATGACTACTCTTTATGCGTATTATGGCTTATCCTTTACATTAAAAGAAATCATGGATGAAAATGAGTAACAACAAAAAAGACGCTGTCTGTCACAGCGTCTTTTTTGTTGTTTTTTATTGTTGTTGTCCTAATTCAATTGATGCACGAATAAATTCTCTAAATAGAGGTTGTGGACGATTTGGACGAGACGTGAACTCTGGGTGGAATTGAGCTGCTAAGAACCATGGATGGTCTTTTAACTCAACGATTTCCACTAAACGACCGTCTGGGCTTGTACCTGAGAAGATAAAGCCTTTCTTCTCCATCTCTTGACGGTATTCGTTGTTGAACTCGTAACGGTGACGATGACGCTCGTAAACAACTTCATCTTGGTATGCTTGATGAGCTAATGTACCTTCTGTTAACTTACAAGGATACAATCCTAAGCGAAGTGTTCCACCTAAATCTTCAACATCCTTTTGTTCTGGTAATAGGTCAATGATTGGATAGTTTGTGCTTGGAGCAATTTCAGCAGAGTGCGCTCCGTCTAAACCTAATACGTTGCGAGCAAACTCTACAGATGCAAGTTGCATACCTAAGCAAATACCTAAGAATGGAACTTTTTGCTCACGAGCATATTGAGTAGCTACAATCTTACCTTCGATACCGCGGTCACCAAATCCACCTGGTACTAAGATACCGTCAACATTACCTAATAGTTCACTTACGTTTTCTTGCGTAACGTGCTCTGAGTTAACCCATTGAATGTTTACATCTGCATCAAATGCATAACCAGCATGGCGCATTGCTTCAACAACTGAGATGTAAGCATCTTGAAGCTCTACATATTTACCAACAAGAGCAATTTTCGTTGTTTTAGATAAGCCTTTTACTTTAGCTACAAGCTCTTTCCACTCCGTCATATCGGCTTCTTTACAATCTAATTTTAAGTGATCGCACGTGATTTGATCTAAGTGCTGGTCTTGTAGCGATAGTGGAATTTCGTATAATGTCTCCGCATCTGCACATTCAATAACTGCTTTTTTATCGATATCACAGAATAGAGCTAGCTTTTCTTTCATATCTTCAGAAATTGGCATTTCTGTACGTACAACAATAACGTTTGGTTGAATTCCTAAACTACGAAGTTCTTTAACGCTATGCTGTGTTGGCTTTGTTTTCATCTCGCCTGCAGCCTTTAAGTATGGCACTAATGTACAATGAATGTACATTACATTATCGCGACCGATATCGCTTTTAATTTGACGAATAGCTTCTAAGAATGGCAGAGATTCGATATCTCCTACCGTTCCTCCGATTTCCGTAATAACAACGTCTGCGTTTGTCTCTTTACCTGCACGGAATACTTTTTCTTTAATTTCATTTGTAATATGAGGGATTACCTGAACTGTTCCACCTAAGTAGTCACCGCGACGCTCTTTTTTCAATACAGTTGAGTAAACTTTCCCTGTTGTTACGTTACTATAGCGATTTAAGTTAATATCGATAAAACGCTCATAGTGCCCTAAATCTAAATCTGTTTCTGCACCATCATCCGTAACGAATACTTCACCATGTTGGTATGGGCTCATTGTTCCTGGGTCTACGTTAATGTATGGATCGAACTTTTGAATAGTTACGTTTAATCCACGATTTTTTAATAGTCTACCTAGAGAAGCAGCAGTGATCCCTTTCCCCAAAGAAGATACAACGCCACCTGTTACGAAAATATATTTTGTCATTTGGTCTTCCCCCTCTAAATTTGTTAAAGTGTACAATACTAAAAGTTTTTACATAAACAATCACAATTCATTCATCATCATGCATGAAATTATTAAAAGCATTATTGGGAATGCTTATTGAAGAAGAATAAGAATTCAACTGTTCAGTACGAAAAAGCAAAAACTCGACAGCAAGATGAGCCTGTATGGTTTCTAGCTCCAAGGTGCCAAGTTTTAAAAAAAAAATTGCTCCCAATGCCATAACAGGATTGGGAGCAATGTTCTATATAATATGTTTAAACTTCTTAAATACTCGTTTAAAGAGCCCAAAAAAGATTCTACATATTTCAATGACAAAAGTCAAGAACCATTATGATAGATTATTTTTCATCCTCATACTCAAGGTCTTCTTCGGCTTCTTCATCTGCTTCTTCTTCATCTAGATCTTCATCTAAATCGTCAAAGTCTTCTTCCTCTTCTTCAATAACATCTTCTTCATCTAAATCTTCAAAATCACCGTCATCTTCTTCAGCTAATTCATCAAGATCATCGAAATCTAGATCTTCTTCTTCTAAATCATCAAAATCATCCAGCTCGTCTACAACAGCTTTTTTCGCTTTCTTCTTCTTCGGCTTAGCTGCTGGCACAATATCTTCTTCTGCCTGATCAAAAGGATACCAACCCCTTAACCCCCAATAGTTTTCACCAACCGTTAGGAATCGACCATCGATATTAATATCTGTATAGAACTGCGCAATTCTTGACTTTAATTCTGTATCTGACATCTCTGTTGCTTTTACGATTTCATCAATAATTTCTTGAAATGAAATAGCTTGACGGTCTGTTTTCTCACTTAACAGCGCATACGCAATTTCGATCATTGACATCTCTTTTAATTCTTCTTTTGAGTACTTTTCTAAACTCAAAGGTGACACGCCCTTTCTATGTATATCTAAAATCTATTAAATCAATTCATCATAAGTTCAAATGATGGACACGAATAAATACATACCATTCATTATAAACAAATTCAATACATTTATGCTAGCCTCGATTCTAAAAATCTCTTGGAAATTGCAAAATGAAACAGAAACTACTAGCGCCATATGGCTAATAGTTTCTGTTTCTAAACCGATTTACATATTTCGACGATACTGTCCACCACATTTATAAAGCGCCTGTGTAATTTCACCCAAACTTGCAAACTGGACGGTATTCATGAGCTCTGCGAAAATGTTTTCTCCGTTGTTGGCAGCTTTTTTTAACCTTTCAAGCGCTGGCTTTACATTGTTAGCATGTTTTTCTTGAAACGCTTTTAACTGCTCAATTTGATAGTTCTTTTCTTCCCAAGATGCACGAGCAAGCTGCATATCATTAACATTTGTATCACCTTGCTCATTGGGGTTACGGTACGTATTTACTCCAACGATTGGCAAAGAACCATTATGCTTTCTCATTTCATATTCCATTGACTCATCTTGAATTTTGCCACGCTGATATTGTAGCTCCATAGCACCTAACACTCCACCTCGTGTGTTGATACGTTCAAACTCTTGTAAAACCGCTTCCTCTACTAAATCTGTTAACTCTTCTACAATAAAAGAGCCTTGAAGCGGGTTTTCATTCTTTGTCAATCCATTTTCTTTCGTAATAATTAATTGAATAGCCATCGCACGGCGCACCGACTCTTCCGTAGGTGTTGTAATAGCTTCATCATACGCGTTCGTGTGCAGGGAATTACAATTATCGTGAAGAGCCATTAATGCCTGTAATGTTGTACGAATGTCGTTAAACTGAATCTCTTGAGCATGAAGTGAGCGACCAGACGTTTGTACATGGTACTTTAACTTTTGACTCCGTTCGTTTGCTCCATATTTATCACGCATAACAATAGCCCAAATACGACGAGCTACGCGACCAATTACCGTATATTCTGGATCAAGTCCATTGCTGAAAAAGAAGGAAAGATTCGGTGCAAAATCATTAATATTCATGCCGCGACTTAAGTAGTACTCGACATACGTAAATCCGTTAGCAAGCGTAAACGCAAGTTGAGAAATTGGATTAGCTCCTGCCTCTGCAATATGATAGCCAGAAATAGATACAGAATAGTAGTTACGCACATGATGCTTCGTAAAATACTCTTGGATATCCCCTATCATCTTCAACGCAAACTCTGTAGAGAAAATGCATGTATTCTGCCCTTGATCTTCTTTTAAAATATCTGCTTGGACAGTTCCTCTAACTGTACTCAACGCCTTGCTTTTCACCGTTTCATATTCTTCTAGACTCAGCTGGCGCTTTAGTTCTGTCTCCCTTTTATTCACTTGCTGAGCAATCGCTACGTTCATGAACATCGCTAATATAATAGGAGCCGGCCCGTTAATGGTCATGGAAACAGATGTAGAAGGTGCACATAAATCAAAGCCTTCATACAACTTTTTCATATCATCTAATGTACATACGCTAACGCCACTTTCACCAATTTTACCGAAAATATCAGGCCGTTCCGCTGGATTTTCACCGTATAGCGTCACCGAATCAAAAGCCGTGCTTAAACGCTTCGCATCATCATCTTTGGACAAATAATGAAAGCGACGGTTCGTTCTTTCTGGTGTGCCTTCTCCGGCAAATTGTCGTTTCGGGTCTTCACCTTTTCGCTTAAATGGAAAAACTCCTGCTGTAAATGGAAATTCACCTGGAACGTTCTCTCGGTATAACCAATGTAAGATATCTCCATCATCTCGAAATGTAGGCAACGCTACCTTTGGAATTTTTAACCCTGACAATGTCTCAATTTGTAAATCTGTTTTGATTTCTTTTCCTCGCACATATGTCCTTAAGATGGGCTGACGATAATCATTCTTTAAGTCTGCCCACCTTTCTAACTTCTCTTTTGATTCTTTGGATAGCTGATTTTCATAGTTTTGCAAGAGTCCCTTCAGTTCATGCTGACTGTCTTTATGTTTGACCTTATTGATAACGTCTTTTACTTGCTGAGTTTTATGCGCAAAATCCCCTTGCTGTTTTGCATAGTTATGGTAATCTCGCACTGTATTTACAATCTCCTGTAAATACTGCTGTTTATCTGGAGGAATAATGGTATGTGACTGTTTTTCATCTGTAGATAGGGTTGGCTTAAGCTGAATATTGAACTGTTGATTAATCGTACGAATCAACTCATTATATAAATGATTTGTTCCTGGGTCGTTAAATTGACTTGCAATTGTGCCATAAACAGGCATATCATCTAGTGAGTCTTCAAAACGTTCATGGTTGCGCTGGTATTGCTTTTGAACTTGGCGCTTCGCATCCTCAGACCCTTTTTTCTCAAATTTATTAATAACAACAAAATCGGCATAATCAAGCATCTCAATCTTTTCAAGCTGCGATGGGGCACCAAACTCACTCGTCATGACGTACATGGATACGTTGGCCAGATTTTTAATTTCCGCATCCGCTTGCCCAATACCACTCGTTTCGACAATAACCATGTCGAAACCAGCTGCCGTTACAATATCAACTGCATCTTTAATAGCTGCTGATAGCTCATGTTTAGAAGAACGTGTTGCCAAGCTTCTCATATAAACTCGATTGGATGAAACGCTGTTCATTCGAATTCGATCTCCTAACAGCGCTCCTCCTGTTTTTTGCTTGGTTGGATCAATTGATAATACGGCAATATGAAGGGATTCATTTTCTTCTAAAAAGCGACGAATTAATTCGTCCGTTAAAGAACTTTTACCAGCTCCTCCTGTTCCTGTTATACCTAGAACAGGAATATTGGACGCCTGTTTTAAATCTCTTTTAATAGCTTCTAGGGTTGCCGCTTGTTCTTGCATAGCCCCATTTAAAAGCGCGTTCTCAACCACTGTAATATACTGAGCAATGGCTTGATGGTTGATTTTTTCCAACCGATCGACCGAAGGTATTTCAGGCAAAACTATCTTCTGGCACTCATCTACCATATATTGAATCATGCCTTGCAGCCCCATTAAGCGCCCATCCTCTGGAGAGAAAATTTTAGCAATTCCGTAATGGTGAAGCTCTTCTCTTTCGCTTGGAATGATAACCCCACCACCTCCTCCATAAATACGAATGTGGGAAGCGCCTTTCTCTTTTAGCAAATCATACATATATTTAAAGTACTCGACGTGACCTCCTTGGTATGACGAAACAGCAATTCCCTGAACATCCTCCTGTATGGCCGCGTTCACAATCTCTTCAACAGATCGGTTATGGCCTAAGTGAATGACTTCCACTCCTAACGATTGCAAAATACGCCTCATGATATTAATGGACGCATCATGGCCATCGAATAAGCTAGCCGCCGTTACAAAACGTACTCTTTTCTTTTGCTCCATTATAATAATGCCTCCCCATTAAACAGATTGGACTGAAAAATCTTTTAGCAAAAACTTCAGCTGTATGTTTGTGTATTCTTCCAGCGTATAGTGTTGCTGCAGCCACCAACGTCTAAATGCCCACATCTGCCCCTGGACAAAAATATGATGGGATAGCAGCTTTATCTCTTTGTCATCTAGAAGGAATTGCTCGCTTTGGATGCAACCACGAATTAATGTCTCAAACATGCCCACCATCTCAAGCTCTTTCTTTAATACATAAGGAAGAGCATCCTTTGATAATGATTTTGCTTCTTGGTACATAACAAGGACTTCATCTTGAAGTTCGTTAATAACCTTAAAATAATGCGTAATTGCCTTTTCTAAGCATTGAACCGTATAGCCTTCAAGGTGCATCTCTTCTTCTAAGCGCTCTCTTACCTCTTCATAAATGCTGTCGCAAACTAAATAAAGAACATCTTCTTTTGACTGGATGTATTCATAAAGCGTACCGATACTAAAACCTGATGATTTTGCGATTTCTCTCGTGGTCGTTCGATGAAAACCTTTTTCTTTAAAAAGACTAACTGCGCCTTTTACCATCTGCGTCCGTCTTTCTTCAATTAACCGCTCATCCTTAATAGAGGTAAGCACTTCCCTTTTGCTCATTAACATCCACCTTCTCCGCTCTTTATTTTGAAAGGTAACGAGAAATAACTAAACGCTGAATCTCTTGAGTCCCTTCATAAATTTGGGTAATCTTCGCATCACGCATATATCGCTCAACTGGATAATCCTTTGTATATCCGTATCCACCAAATACTTGAACAGCTTCTGTCGTGACTTTCATAGCAGTATCACCTGCATAGAGTTTCGACATGGCTGATTCTTTTCCGTAAGGTAGCCCCTCTCCTTCTAGCCAAGCTGCTTGATACGTCAATAAGCGTGATGCCTCAATACTGGTTGCCATATCAGCTAACTTAAACGCAATTCCCTGCTGTGCAATAATTGGTTTACCAAACTGGTGACGCTCTTTTGCGTACGCAACTGCTGCGTCTAGAGCTCCTTGAGCAATCCCTACCGCTTGAGCAGCAATACCGTTTCGACCACCATCCAACGTCATCATGGCAATTTTAAAGCCGTCTCCTTCCTTACCCAGTAGGTTCTCTTTTGGCACTCGGCAGTTCTCAAAAATAATTTCCGTTGTGGGCGATGAACGAATGCCTAGCTTCTTTTCTTTCTTTCCAACAGAGAATCCTTCCATATCCTTCTCCACAATGAATGCGCTCGTTCCTTTTTGTTTTTCTTCTGGATTTGTGCGGGCAAATACGACATAAATATCCGCTTCTCCACCGTTTGTAATAAAGATTTTCGAGCCGTTTAATACATAGAAATCGCCTTCTTTTACAGCGGTCGTTTTCATGCCTCCCGCATCAGATCCTGCACTCGACTCAGTAAGTCCGTAAGCACCTATTTTTTCTCCTTGCGCCATGGGCTTTAAGTACTTATGCTTTTGCTCTTCGCTCCCGAACTTAAAGATTGGCCACCCAGCAAGAGATGTATGGGCTGACAATGTCACCCCTGTTGATGCACATACGCGTGATAGCTCCTCAACAGCTATGCAATACGCTAAATAGTCACTTCCAATTCCCCCATACTCTTCAGGCCACGGAATGCCAGTTAATCCCAACTCACTCATCTTTCGAAAAATCTCTCGGTCAAAACGCTCTTCTTCATCTCGCTCTTCAGCTGTAGGTCCTACCTCATTCTTAGCAAAATCTCGAACCATTTTACGAATCATTTCATGCTCTTCTGATAGTTTAAAATACATGTTAAACTCCCCCAGTTTATAAAGATTTACTGATTACGATACGCTGAATTTCACTTGTTCCCTCATAAATTTCACATACCTTTGCATCTCGGAATAAACGTTCTACAACATTTCCTTGTATCACTGCTCCAACTCCAATAAGTTGAATGGCTTCCGTCGTAAGATTCATTGCAGCTTGCGAAGCAAAAAGCTTTGCCATTGAAGCTTGTTTTGTACACTTCATGCCTTGCTGATATAAATAAGCTGCGCGATAAACGAGTAGCCGAGCTGCTTCCACTTGAGTTTCCATATCAGCAAGCTTTCCTTGTTGAAGAATACTCTCCTTTTCTTCCGTGAATACTATATTTTTGTTCGCTTCATAAAGGGCTCCTTCTGCAATTCCCAGGGACTGCGCTGCAATGCCAATTCTCCCTGCATCTAAGTTGGCCATCGCAATCTTAAAGCCCTCTCCCTCATTCCCAAGGCGATTAGAAACTGGTACTTTCATATTTTCAAAGTGCAACTGCACAGTACGAGATCCATGCAAGCCCATCTTCTTTTCATCTTTTCCAACGTGAAACCCAACCATATTTTTCTCTACAATAAAAGCCGTGATTCCTTTGGAACCTAAGCTGCTGTTAGTTTTTGCAAACATAATGTACGTATCTGCTTCTCCGCCGTTTGTAATAAAAACTTTGGAACCGTTTACAATATAGTGGTTTCCTTGTTTCTCAGCATTTGTTTTTAGACTAGATGCATCAGATCCTGCATTTGGTTCGGTTAAAGCAAAAGCGCCTAAATATATTCCTCGGGATAATTTCGTGACATACTTCTGCTTTTGTTCATCCGTTCCAAAACGAAGGATTGGATTAGTACCAACGGACGTATGAACGGATAAAATAACGCCTAAAGCAGGGCTTACTTTGGATATTTCATGAATTGTCATGGTATATGAAATAAAATCGAGCTCTTGACCACCGTAAACCTTTGGAATGGGAATCCCAAGTAGGCCTGCATCTCCCATTACTTTTAAGGTCTCTTTTGGAAACTCTCCGTTTTCCATTTTTGGAACCACTTTTATCACTTCATCCGCAACAAATTTACGAATGAGGTGTTGAAAGCTGAGCTGTTTATCCGTAAAAGCAAGCATCTCACCACTCCTTACTTGTCATATGTAAAAAAGCCACGGCCTACTTTCTTTCCTAGCCAACCTGCTTTTACATATTTTCTTAGCAACGGACACGGTCGATATTTATCGTCTCCAAATCCTTTGTGAAGTGTTTCCATAATAAATAGACAGGTATCTAAGCCAATAAAATCAGCTAGCGTCAGCGGTCCCATTGGATGGCGCATGCCAAGCTTCATCACTGCATCAATATCTTCTTTCCTTGCAACACCTTCATATAACGTATAAATGGCTTCATTAACCATCGGCATCAAAATTCGGTTTGATACAAATCCAGGAAAATCTTCTACTTCTACGGGAACTTTATTTAAGCGCTCAGACGTTTCGTGAATCACTTTATACACTTCATCGCTTGTAGCTAACCCTCGAATAATTTCAACTAACTTCATCACAGGTACTGGGTTCATAAAATGCATTCCAATGACTTGTTGAGGTCGGCTCGTTGCGGCTGCAATTTCTGTAATAGGCAGTGAAGATGTATTGGTAGCCAAGATTGTATGAGGTGGCATAAGTTGATCTAGCTCTTTGAAGAGTGATTGCTTAACCTCCATTTTCTCCACGACGGCTTCCACTACTAAATCCACTTGCGCTGCATTAGAAAGAGACGAAATTGGATAAAGCCTATTCATAACTTCATCCTTTTCAACTTTTGTCATAGCTGCTTTTTCTACTTGACGATTTAATTGCTTATCGATAAATGCGATTCCTTTTTTGATCTGTTCTTCTGACATATCGTAAAGTGAAACGTGGTAATTTGACGTCATAAAAACTTGAGCAATTCCTAGTCCCATTTGTCCTGCTCCGATTACAAGTACGTTCTTAATATCCATGACCTTCTCCCCTTTTTAATGTACTTCTACCATCACAGCGTCCCCTTGGCCACCGCCACTACAAATTGCCGCAATTCCTAAGCCACCCCCACGGCGCTTTAGTTCGTGAATAAGAGTAACTAGAATCCTCGCTCCGCTTGCTCCAATTGGATGGCCAAGTGCGATAGCTCCTCCGTTTACGTTCACTTTATCAGCGGGTAAGTTCGCTACCTGCATACTCATAAGCGCTACGGCTGCAAAAGCCTCATTAATCTCAAATAAATCAATATCTTGAACGGTTTTATTGCAACGCTTTAACAACTTCTCTATTACTAACCCTGGCGTAATAGGGAAGTTTTGTGGCTCAACAGCTAATGATGTATGACCTACAATTGTTGCCATTTGTTGATAACCATTTTTCTTTGCTTCTTCTTCGTCCATTACAAGTAGAGCTGCTGCGCCATCATTTACACCAGGTGCGTTTCCCGCAGTAATTGTTCCGTCATGATTGAATACTGGTCGCAGTGTGCTAAGTCTCTCATATGAAGTATCATGACGAGGCCCTTCATCTTGCTTAACTACTTCTGTTCCTTTACGCATCTTTACATCAATGGCCACAAGCTCATCCTGCCACTTCCCCTCTTTCTCAGCTTGAACGGCCAGCTGATGACTACGCAATGCCCATTCATCTTGCTTTTCCCGGGAAATATTCAGTTCACTTGCCAATCGATTTCCGTAAGTCCCCATATGAACTCCTGTAAAGCTACATGTTAAGCCATCATGAATCATCAAATCTTTCGCTTGGCCATCTCCCATTCGAAAGCCCCATCTTGCTTTTGGTAACAGATATGGTGCATTGCTCATAGACTCCATTCCTCCGGCCACAACCGCTGAAGCTTCTCCTAAACGAATATACTGATCTGCTAACATCACGCTTCTCATTCCTGATGCACATACTTTGTTAATCGTTTCTGTTTGCACACTCCAAGGTAAACCAGCATGATGCAACGCTTGACGAGATGGCAATTGTCCTTGCCCCCCTTGAAGCACACAGCCCATAATAACCGAATCAATGTTTTCCGCTTCTACACCAGCATGCTGAACCGCGGATTTTATAGCGTGGCCACCGAGCTCTGAGGCAGTTAGTGAGCTTAAAGCTCCTCCTAATTTACCAAAAGGCGTACGCACAGCACTGACAATGACAGATCTCCTCATCTATAACTCCCCCTTTTCCTATTGAACGTTTGCTCAACTTGATGACAAACAAAATCTCTATCTCTTACAAGGTTGTAGCCCCCGTTCTTTTAGTAGCATTTGGGGGCTTTAAACCTTCATCCTTCTGTAGTAAACTCCCTTATCATACAGGTTGTTTTGCTTCGTTTATGCCAAAAATTGATTTTTCTAAGAGCTCTGCTACATCATATGTTCCTACTTTTTCTTCAACTTCTTTCGCTTTTGTACCATCGCTAATCATCGTTAAACAGTACGGACAGCCAGAGCTAATAATGCCTGGGTTTACTTCCAAGGCTTGTTCTGTACGCGCGACGTTGATTCGTTGACCAGAGGTCTCTTCTGCCCACATGAGCCCTCCTCCTGCACCACAACACATTCCACTTTCACGATTTCGAGCCATCTCAACCATTTTCACTCCTGGAATTGCTTTTAAAATTTCACGCGGCGGGTCATATACTTCGTTATATCTGCCTAAATAGCAGGAATCATGAAACGTAACGGTTTCTTCAATTGGAAAGTTGGGCTTTAACTTTCCTTCTTTCACAAGCTGTGCTAAAAGCTCCGTATGATGATACACTTCTGCTTCTAACCCAAAGTCTGGATATTCATTTTTGAAAATGTTATATGCATGAGGATCAATCGTGACAATCTTTTTCACTTCGTTCTTTTCAAATTCCTCAATGTTCTTAGAAGCTAACTCTTGGAATAAGAACTCGTTTCCTAATCGACGCGGCGTATCTCCAGAGTTTTTCTCTTTGTTTCCTAAGATAGCAAACTTAACTCCTGCTTCATTTAGCAGTTTTGCAAAAGCAAGCGCAATCTTTTGACTTCGATTATCGTAAGCTCCCATCGAACCGACCCAAAATAAATATTCAAATTCTTCTCCACTCTTCTTCATTTCTTTAACCGTCGGTACATGAATATCTTCTCGCATTTCTCTCCAAGTTTCTTTTTCTTTACGATTTAATCCCCATGGATTTCCTTGACGCTCGATGTTCGTCATCGCTCTTTGAGCATCCGGATCCATTTTCCCTTCTGTTAAAACTAAAAAGCGACGAAGATCAATGATTTTATCCACATGTTCGTTCATTACTGGACACTGATCTTCACAATTACGACAGGTCGTACACGCCCAAATCTCTTCCTCTGTAATGACTTCTCCTATTAAAGACGGGTTGTATTCCAAAGTAGCTGCTACTTCGCTGCTGCTTTGGCTTGCTCCCATGACCGCAAGCTGGTTTCCTTTTGTATTGGCAAAAGCATACGTAGGCACCCAAGGCGCTCTGGACGTTACGACAGCACCCTTTTCAGTCAAGTGATCGCGTAGTTTCAAAATTAAATCCATCGGTGAAAGCATTTTCCCTGTCCCAGTCGCTGGACACATGTTTGTACATCGTCCACACTCTACGCATGCATATAAGTCGATGAGTTGGTTTTGTGTAAAATCTTCAATTTTCCCTACACCAAATGTTTCTTGAGACTCGTCTTCAAAATCGATTTTCTCTAACTTCCCTGGCTTAGAAACGCGATTGAAAAACACGTTCGCTGGACCTGCAATTAAATGGGCATGCTTAGACTGCGGTACGTAAACTAAAAATGCTAATAAAACAAGTAAGTGAATCCACCATGCTACATAGAAGATGACAATAGATGCGGTTTCGCCAATTCCATTCAAAAGAAAGGCAACGGATGATGCAATTGGCTCAGTCCACGCTAAGTCATGGTTGTGCCAGATTAGTGACATCCCATTTCCAATTAGTACTGAAAGCATCAAGCTACCGATAAACAAAAGAACCAAACCTGATTTAAACCCTCTTTTTAATCGAACAAGCTTTTCAACATAACGGCGGTGAAAAGCCCATATAACCGCAACTAAAATCAAGACAGTTATAATTTCTTGAAAGAATGTAAAGCCTGGATATAGCGGACCTAATGGCAGATGCGCTCCAGGAACTAACCCCTTTAAAATAAAATCAATCGCACCGAACTGAACTAGAATAAATCCGTAGAAAAAAAGAACGTGGATGATTCCACTTTTCTTATCTTTTAATAATTTTTTTTGGCCAAAAACATTTACCCATACTTTGTTCAGTCTTTCTTTTAGTTTTTGATCAAACTCCACTTTCTTACCTAATTGGATGTACATTAACCTCGTTCGAATTAAGTAAATAAACAACGACCCTGCGTAAGCGGTTACAATTAGAAATAAAATTAAATTGGCCCACAATAAAGCTGACACATAATTCCCTCCTTCTCCCTGATGAAAATTTAGAAAATAATGAACTTTTCTTCATTTTATATAATGAATGAACATTCAGTCAACATATTTTCTTTCTTTTTTGTTCATATTCTATTTAAACGAGGTGAAACTAAGAACAGAAATAAGATGATTATCGTGAATTATTCGGTTGATGGAGGGTGGGAAAGGAAATGTTGGCTACTGTAATTATTTTAATCGTTATTTTGATTGTCGCATGGTTTGCCATTGATTTAGGTGTTGGCAAAAAGGAACTCATGCAAAAAGAGCGTACATTTCCAATGCGTCAAGCATCTCTCAAACTTTTCACTGATGGAACGAAGTTTTACAATGACTTGTTTAAATCAATCGAACAAGCAAAACATTCCATTCACATTTCTTTTTATATTGTCAAAAACGATGAGGTTAGCAAAAAATTTGTGGATCTTCTCTGCGAAAAGGCAAATCAGCAAGTTGACGTTCGGCTACTCGTTGACCGCATCGGTAGCATAAAGCTCAATCGGAAGATGAGAAAACACCTTCTGGCTTGCGGAGTGAAGTTTTCATTTAGTCGTCGGCTAAAATTCCCTTATTTATTTTATACAATAAACGCAAGGAATCATCGAAAAATGACTATTATCGACCAGTCCATCGGCTACATTGGAGGGTTTAATATTGGCCAAGAATATTTAGGCTTAGATCCCACATTAGGAACGTGGAAAGATTATCACTTAAAAGTAACGGGAGAAGCAGTAAATGATTTGCAAACGCAGTTTTTAAGAGATTGGAGCTCATCTATGAACGATGAAGAGCAGCACGAAGAGGTAATTGACAGACAAATAAAAGACCCCTCTATGCAAATCGTGCAATTCCGCTCAACGGAAGGTGTTTCCTTAGAAGATCATTTCTTGCACATCATCAATGAAGCAAAAAATGAACTTTGTATTGGAACTCCTTATTTTATCCCAACAGAATCTTTAATGGCGGCTATTTTAAAAGCGCGTAAACGAGGCGTAACGGTGTATATCCTTATCCCAATGAGAGCAGATCACCCACTCGTTCGCGATGCAGCCTTCTCTTATCTTCCTGCTTTAGTCGAAGCGGGGTGCCAGATTCATCAATTTTATTATGGTTTCTATCACGGAAAAGTTATGATTGCTGATGAGCGAATTTGTGATGTGGGAACTGCTAACTTTGATAAAAGAAGCTTGTTTTTAAACGGAGAAATCAATTGCTTTATCTTTGACCCTGTTTTTATTAAGCATGTAAAAGAAACGTTCCACACCTTTTTACACGACTGTCCTCTTCTTTCTTTATCTGATATAAAAAAGCGGACTTGGTTTGATAAATTTAAACAAGGGGTAGCTACGTTTATATCCCCACTTTTATAGCTATGAAAAGGAGTTAACAGACATGAATGTCAGATTTGGCTATGTTTCCCACGCTTTGTCCTTGTGGGACTGCTCACCTGCAAAAACGTTAACGTTTGCACGCTGGAGTAAACTCTCAAAAGAGGAACGCATAGAGAAGTTATATGAAGTTACGCAACAGAACTTGTACCATACAAAACGAGCTTTACATTATAACATTGCACATGAAATCATGCTTTACCGTCTTTCTTCTTCCCTTGTTCCTTTAGCTACTCATCCTGAAGTCGCATGGGATTTTGTAACACCTTTTCAACAAGAATGGAAAGAACTTGGTCACTTAGTAAAGTCTCATCATCTACGGATAAGCTTTCATCCTAACCAGTTCACTTTGTTTACGAGTGATAAGCCGCAGATTACTGACAATGCTGTTTTAGATATGAACTATCACTATCAAATGCTAGAAGCAATGGATGTGGTAGATGGATCGTTAATTAACATTCATGTTGGTGGAGCCTACGGAGATAAGGTTAAGGCCTTGGAGCGTTTTCAACAAAACTTAAAGAAGCTTCCAATGCATATTAAAAAGCAGATGACGCTTGAAAACGATGATAAAACCTACACAACAGAAGAAACGTTAGAAGTTTGTGAAAAAGAGCAAATTCCGCTTGTATTTGACTTTCACCACCATCAAGCAAACTTGGGAACACAGCCTCTTGAAGATTTACTACCACGGATTTTTGAAACCTGGAAGCATGTAAATATCAGACCTAAGGTACATATCTCTTCACCAAAGTCCGAAAAAGCATTTCGCAGTCATGCTGATTACGTATCTTCTGAGTTTGTGAAGCCTTTTTTCCAACTAGCCAAAGAGCTGAATCAAAATTTTGATGTGATGATTGAAGCGAAACTAAAAGACCAAGCACTATTAAAGCTTGTAGAGGACTTATCCAAAATTCGCGGTGTAAAAAGAATTGGTGGAGCTACGCTAAAGATATAAAAAAACCCCCTTTGAAAGGGGATCTTTTATTACATTTTTTCAGGAGCCGAAACACCAATTAATTTCAATGCATTTTGTAGAGTAACCTGCACTGCTTTGATAAGCTCTAAGCGTGCTTTACTTGTTTCGATATTATCTGTGTCAATAACTTTCTCTGCGTTGTAGAAGCTGTGGAACGTTGATGCTAAGTCAAAGATATAGTTTGTAATACGGTGAGGAATGCGTTTTGTTGCCGCTTCAGAAACAGCTTGTGGAAACTCACCAATTTTCTTTAGTAGGTCCATTTCTTTCTCAGACTGAATTAGCGTATACTCTACGTTTCCTTTTGTTAATGCTTCAATTTCAGCACCTTGCTTTAAGATACTGCAAATACGAGCATGTGCATATTGTGCATAATATACAGGATTTTCGTTGGATTGAGAAACTGCTAAGTCTAAGTCGAAGTCTAAGTGCGTGTCTCCACTTCTCATTGCAAAGAAGTAGCGAGTTGCGTCTAAGCCAACCTCTTCTACAAGGTCTCGCATCGTTACAGCTTTACCTGTACGCTTACTCATCTTCATCTTTTCACCGTTTTGATACAGCTGAACCATTTGAATAATTTCAACTTCTAGCGTATCTTTTCCATAACCAAGGGCTTGGATTGCAGCTTTCATACGCGGAATGTAACCGTGGTGGTCAGCACCCCAAATGTTGATTAACTTGTCAAAGCCACGCTGAATTTTGTCTTGGTGATAAGCGATATCCGGCATTAAGTAAGTAAATGAACCATCGTTTTTAATTAATACTCGGTCTTTATCATCACCAAATGTTGTTGAACGGAACCATGTTGCTCCTTCTTCTTCATAAACGTGACCTTGTTGCTTTAACGTATCAAGCGCAACTTGAATTTTATCGTTTTTATATAGAGATGTCTCAGAGTACCATACATCGAATTTTACACGAAATTGCTCTAAATCACGCTTCAATTTTTCCAACTCATAATCTAATCCGTACTGGCGGAAAAACTCAAAGCGCTCTTTTTCATCAGCTTTTGCATACTGATCTCCATACTTTTCAGCTAACTCTTTACCAATGTTGATAATATCTTCACCATGGTAGCCATCGGCAGGCATTTCTTTGTCCATACCTAAAGCCTGCATATAACGCGCTTCCACTGAGTACGCTAAGTTGTTAATTTGGTTACCAGCATCATTGATATAATATTCACGAGATACATCATAACCTGCCTTAGCAAGAACATTACATAAAGAATCTCCTACAGCTGCGCCGCGAGCATGCCCTAAATGCAAATCTCCTGTTGGGTTTGCTGATACAAACTCAACCTGAACTTTTTCACCGTTTCCAACGTTTGATTCACCATAAGCTTCTCCTGCTTTTAAGATGGTTGGAATTAATTCTGTTAAATATGAGTTGTTCATGTAAAAGTTAATAAATCCAGGGCCCGCAATTTCAATTTTTTCAATTGAAGCTTTTGATTTATCAAACTGTGCTACTAGCTCTTCTGCAATAGCGCGAGGTGCTTTTTTTGCAATTCGTGCAAGCTGCATCGCCATATTTGTAGAATAATCACCGTGGGCTTTATCTTTTGGTACTTCTAACACGACTTCTGGTAGCTGATCTTTTGTTGCTAACTCAGCTTTTACAACTGCATCTTGAATCTCAGCTTTTAACTTACCTTGCACTTGTTCAACAATGTTCATGTTCTTCCTCCTTGAATGTTATCGTTACAGCGTAATTCCCTACCGATTGACCTTGCAATGTCAAATCGTACGTAAAAAAGAGATGACCTCTTTTTTGGAGCTTTTTATATTCAATGTTATGAGCATATGTCATCATATCCATACGGCCATAAGGACTCATATACGTTCCTTCAAGCTTAACTTTTTTACGAAAAGACTGCTTCATTTTTACGGCACCGGTACGGTTAATCGTTACTTCATCCTCTTTAATCTTCAGTAACGTTTTAATATCCCCTACTTCTTCTTGATGCTCCGTATACGTTAAATAAACCACTTCGTCTTTTTTATAATACGTTCCTTGAGCCTCAACCGCCTTTGTTTCCTTCATGTGTCCGTCTCGAATGTCCGTCACAATCTTAATTGCGATTGGCTTTTTAATCGTTGAAGCGTTATTCATCTCAAGACACTTCCTTAATTTTTACGAATACTTTATAACTTAAATAGTATAAACATTCCGAGACAAGAATTCAATAATACTTCAAGTTTTCGCTCATCTTGTAAAAAAGAGTAGGCCGCATTTCTATCAATGCAACCTACTCTTCTATATATTTGTTTAGCGCTTTTGAACCCAACCTAAAATCATTTCACGAATAAGCTTACTAGCTGTATTGGCCGTTTGCTCAGAGGAATCATAGATTGGAGCAACTTCTACTAAGTCTGCACCCACAACGCGGATATCTGATTTAGCAATCTCATGAATAGATGCTAATAGCTCTTTTGATGTTATGCCCCCCGCATCTACTGTACCTGTACCTGGGGCATGGGCTGGATCTAACACATCGATATCAATCGTTACATAAACTGGACGGCCCGCTAGCTTAGGTAAGATTTCTTTTAAAGGTTCTAATACTTCAAATTTAGAAATATGCATGCCGTTCTCTTTCGCCCATACAAATTCTTCTTTCATACCTGAACGAATACCAAATGAATAAACGTTGCTTGGCCCAATGTGCTCGGCAATTTTACGAATTGGTGTGGAGTGAGACAAAGGTTCACCTTCATACTCTTCACGTAAATCCGTATGCGCATCCATATGAATGATAGCAAGATCCGGATATTTCTTATACATCGCTTTCATAACTGGCCATGAAACCAAGTGCTCGCCACCCATTCCAAGCGGAAACTTATCGGCTGCTAATAGCTCATCGATATAGCCCTCAATCATGTCGATGCTTCGCTGTGCATTTCCAAAAGGAAGTGGAATATCACCAGCATCAAAATATTTTACTTCTTCAAGCTCACGATCTAAATATGCGCTATATTCTTCTAACCCAATTGATACTTCGCGAATACGAGTTGGACCAAAGCGAGACCCCGGTCGGTAGCTTACTGTCCAATCCATTGGCATACCGTATAGTACGGCTTCGCTTTCTTCAAAGCTAGGGTGACTTTTTATAAATACATTACCTGAATATGCTTCATCAAAACGCATGAGAATGCCTCCTTGTCATAAAAACAAGACGCCAAGCCTTTTGACTGACATCTTGTCTATGGTTTGTACTTTATCCGAGCTTAACTGGCAGTAAGGCTTCCGCTTCCAAGCTCAGGGAAAATCGCTGGAAGATAAGCAGAGGGCTACACTGTCCTTAAAAGCCCGATTGGTTGCACTAACAATGAGCGGGAGATGAAGCCTCCCACCAATTGAAGCTTCACCTTATTTTACTAAATCTGCTACAAACTTCGGTAAAGCAAATGCTGCTTTATGAAGCTCTTTCGTGTAATACTTTGTTTCGATATCAATAAAGCGATCTTCACTAACCTCTAGCGGATCATGCTTCTTAGAACCGATTGTGAACGTCCACAGACCACTTGGATACGTTGGAATGTTTGCTATATAAAGACGAGTAATCGGGAAAATTTCTTTTACATCACGCTGTACGTTTGTAATTAACTCTGGAGTAAACCAAGGGTTGTCCGTTTGAGCTACAAAAATTCCGTCTTCTTTTAACGCTTTTGAAATCCCAGCGTAGAAGCCTTTTGTAAATAAATTCACCGCTGGACCTACTGGCTCAGTTGAATCAACCATAATAACATCATATTCATTTTCGCTTTCTGCGATATGCATAAAGCCGTCGCCGACCTTTACCTCAACGCGCTCATTCTCCAATTCACCAGCAATCTCCGGTAAATACTTCTTAGAGTATTCAATAACTTTTCCATCAATTTCAACTAGCGTCGCTTTCTTTACGCTAGGATGCTTTAATACTTCACGGATTACGCCACCATCTCCGCCGCCTACTACTAAGACATTTTCAGGATTGGGATGTGTAAATAATGGCACGTGTGCCACCATTTCATGATAAACAAACTCATCTTTTTGAGTTGTCATTACCATTCCATCAAGAACTAGCATGTTACCAAACTCTTCTGTTTCAATCATGTCTAGCTTTTGAAACTCAGTTTGTTCTGTATGTAAAGTGCGCTTAATTTTCGCCGTAATTCCGAAATTCTTCGTTTGTTTCTCAGTAAACCATAATTCCATTTAAACTCTTCCCTTCTATTTTGAGAATTTAGCCTATGCATAGATTACCCTAACATAATTTATACAAACATGAAAAAAAGTATAGATGAATTTAAGTGAAAAGCAAAGGTTTTTTTTAGACTTCTAGGTTTAAAAGAGCTTTTTCTTTTTCATACTAAACTATATATTCCTTTAAATTGCTATAACCTCATTTCAAAAATCCTATATTTACCTAAACTACCTATATAAACCTACACATTAAAAGGCTTAAATAAATGGATCTAGCTCGTAAAAAAATCTTTTGATAATAAAAAGACTGTATCAATCTGGGTACCCTTTAAAACGTAACTTTTTTAGGAAACGAAGGAGTTAACTCATGAGGTGATGACAATGGAAACTGTATTAATTGAACACTTTAAGAAAGCTAGACGTCTTTTTCGCATTCTACTTGTTCTTGCACTTTTATGTACTGTATGTATTGGGATTGCTTATATCAGTATATTTTTATATGCCAAAATCGCTGGTCCACCTACGCTAACTGTCCCGCAAACCGCTATTTTCTATTCCAGCAATGGCAAAGTATTAGACGAATTACACAACGGTCAAAAACGCTATTGGGTCCCTCTAGAAAGCGTATCTGACAATATTAAAGAAGCTACATTAGCAGTTGAAGACAAGCGGTTTTATGATCATAACGGCTTTGATATTAAACGTATTGGCGGGGCAATTGTTGCCGATATTAAAGCAATGAGTAAGGTACAAGGTGCTAGCACAATTACGCAACAGTACGCACGAAATCTTTTTTTAGAACACGATAAAACATGGACAAGAAAATTCCAAGAAGCGCTTTATACCATTCGCCTGGAATTTAATTACGACAAGGATAAAATTTTTGAAGGTTATTTAAATACCATTTACTATGGACACGGCGCCTATGGAGTCGAGGCTGCTTCAAAAACGTATTTTAATAAAAAAGCAAAGGACTTAACGCTAAGTGAAGCTAGTATGCTAGCTGGGATTCCGAAAGGGCCTACTTACTATTCTCCTCTGCTTCATGAAGAAAATGCAAAAGAGCGTCAGCGCATCATCTTAAACTTACTTGTTGACCAAGGAAAAATTTCACAAAAAGAAGCGGATAAAGCATTTGTAACACCTTTGTTCTATGCAAAAAAAGCACAAGATGAAGCAAACGCAAAGAAACAAGATGCGTCTTACTTCATGAGTGCAGCTTTATCTCAGTTAACGAATGAATTGGGAATTACAGAAGCAATGATTCATTCAAATGGCTTACGCATTTACACAACGCTTGATATTGACGTGCAAAAGAAAGCAGAAGAAGCAATGAATACCGTTATGAATAAAGATTCTGATATTCAAACAGCATTTGTCGCAATGGATCCAAAAACAGGTGCAGTTAAAGCGCTCATTGGCGGTAGAGATTATAAGAAAAGCCCATTCAACAGAGCAACTCAAGCTGTGCGCCAGCCGGGCTCTACGATGAAGCCATTCTTATATTATGCTGCTTTAGCAGACGGCTTTACGGAATCTACCGCGATGCAAAGTGAAGAGACAACCTTCACGTTAGATGATGGGGTTTCAACATATAAACCCAGTAACTATAACAGCTACTATGCAAACAATCCCATTACACTAGCACAGGCTATTGCGCTGTCAGATAACATCTATGCTGTTAAAACACATTTATTTATCGGGGAGCACCGATTGGTCGAAACAGCTAAGTCATTAGGAGTTTCAACTCCACTGAAGCAGGTACCGTCCCTTGCTCTTGGAACATCTCCTGTTCGCGTGATTGATATGGTCAATGCATATGGCATTTTTGCAAACGGTGGAAAAGAAATTTCACCAACATTCATTAAGCGCATTGAAACAGCTGATGGAGACATGGTGTATGAAGCACCTCAAGAAAAGAAACAAATTGTTGACAAGCGATTAGCATTTCTAACAACGCATTTGATGACAGGCATGTTCCAAAAAGAATTAAACGGCTATACAACAGTAACTGGAAAGCCAATTCTAAAATACTTGTCAAGAGATTATGCTGGTAAATCTGGTACTACGCCGACGGATAGCTGGATGATTGGCTACACCCCTCAGCTTGTATCAGGTGTTTGGGTAGGCTATGACCAAGGCAAACAGATTGAGCGTGTTGAAGAAAAAGCTTATGCAAAAAAAATGTGGGCATTGTTTATGGAAGATGCGCTTGAAGGAAAGAAGAAACAAGCATTCAAAGCACCAAAAGGGTTAGTCAGCGTAAATATTAACCCCGAAACGGGGGATATCGCAACAAAGTCCTGTTCGAAAAAATATAAAGCATACTATTTAACAGGTACCCAACCGACTACGTATTGTCGCGATAAAGGCGTTTCTGAAGAGAAAAACCAGGCGCCACAGAAGCAGAAAGAACAAGATGGATTCTTTCATCGCCTCCGCGATTGGTTTTAAAAAGGAGAGGCCCTCAGTCTAAGCTGAGGGCCTCTCCTTTTTATGATAAAGCTTCTTTTAGTTCATCACTAGAACGTTCCCATATTTCCTTATCATGAGCAGATAGAAAATCTTTTAAGATTGCTTTTGACTTATTATCCATTTCGTCTACCATAATGCGACGCTTCATAGATTTATCCATCTTATTTACATGCTCTGGAAGCGACTTATAACCGCGGCGAATTTCACGATCTACGGTCATTTCACATGCCGTTACGCCAGCATAATAAGGGCCTGCTGGATTGCGGTCAATGGTTACCCAGACAAGCCAATAGAGCTTGCCGTTAGGAACTTCGTCTTTGTTCGATAAAAACTTAATTCCCTTTTCAACCACGCTTCGAGCATGCATCGCACCGATATCAACAAAAGCTTCTTCGTCTGATGGGCATACAAAAACAGGTGAAATATTTTCTAAGCTTAGCGCACCAACTCCAAAGCCTCCATGTCCATCTGTTGAATCATTCTTAATAATATTAAATCCAATATTCTTCTTTTTTTTCGGTTGATCCATTGTTAAAACGCTCCTTACTTAAGTTAATAAAGGTCCCAGAAGTTGTTGAAATAGCTCAACAAAAAATGGGATTCCAATGTCATATATAGGGGCAATGATATAGCGATCGAGCGGTGTAATAATCAACACTAAAAATAACAAGATTCCCCACGACTCATACTGCGTCATTTTTGCTCGCACTGTGTTTGGAACAAGATCTTCTACGATACGGTAGCCATCGAGCGGCGGAAATGGCAGCAAATTAAATAAAAATAAAACAATATTAATGGTGATAAACATATTAAAAAACTTATATAGTGGATCTATATAACCAGCAAACTGCAAAATCAAAAACCAACCAAGAACCCCTAAAAATGCAAGGAATAAGTTACTAAGCGGCCCTGCAATTGAAACCAATACGCCGGCTAGACGGGGATTCTTAAAGAAAAAGCGATTAACTGGTACGGGCTTAGCCCATCCAAATCCCACTACCAGTAGGAGAATTGTTCCTAGTGGATCTAAATGTGAAAGAGGCGATAGTGTCAAACGCCCTTGTTTCTTTACCGTCTCGTCTCCAAACTTGTATGCAACAAAAGCATGAGCAAATTCATGTAGCGTAAATGCGATAATTAGCGTAATAGCAACGTACGGAATATATTCAAGCGGAAAAGCTAAAAATTGATTCACTCGCTCTCTCCTTTATAATCATTCTGAATTACAATAATACATCGAGTATACTATAATTTAATTATTTCATCATTAGATGAGGGTGTATTTTTCAATGTAAAAGGACTACACTGAAGAAGACACTGAAGAAAAGGAGTGAAATTAGTATGCCATATGTAACAGTAAAAATGCTTGAAGGTCGCACTGAAGATCAAAAAAGAGCCCTTGTTGAAAAAGTAACGGCTGCTGTATCTGAAACAACAGGTGCCCCTTCTGAAAAGATTGCGGTTTTTATTGAAGAAATGTCAAAAAACCACTATGCAGTAAACGGTAAACGATTAAGCGACCAATAAACTACATATCGTTTATTCATTGAACAAAGCCCTCTGAACGGATGCAGAGGGCTTTGCTTTGTATTAGTGAACACGGTCAAACATCACTGCTTTTAAATTTTCAATATATGCATATGCTTGTTCAATATCTTCTTCTGTATAGTTCTGTTTACTCTTTAACGTAAACACTTTTTCACTCACTTCTTCTTTCGATAACCCATCAAAGTATAAAATCGTTGAGACAAGCTCTAAAAATTTTGAAGACTGGTTGTTCATATCCGTCATGACTTCCTCTAGGTGGGGTAACTCTAGCTCATAATGGCTTAAGAATTCATTTCCAGCCTGAGTTAGCGCGTATCGGTACTGCATGTAGCCACCCTTATTTTCTTTCAATTCCTGCAAGAAGCCTAGATTACACAATTCTTCTACTCGAAGGGTAAGCTCTTCTGAATATGGACCAAAAAAATGGAAATTATAGCGTTCATAAAAAGGAAACTCTAGCTTTTTTCCAATAAAAATCATTTTTTGGAGCTTTTTTCTCCCTACAATTTCTCCTGCTGCTGAGAACACTTTAATAATCTTCGCGTGATCATTTAACACAGCCCTTTCAACTCCTATACTATTTAACTCTAATTACTTTTTAATAGCTGTAAAATTTGTTCTTTCACTTTTCTTTTTGACGATAGCTGGTCAATTAAATCTTGTGGAAAATAAAGTTTGTGATCCGTTCGTTTTTTCCCCGAAATCGATTCAACAATTTCAGACTGTCGCGATAGCTCCCTTACTTCATCATTTGGCATCAACAAATGGATTGGCAAGCGTTCTTCTTCTTCACCTGGACGATAAAAGTCGTACGGTAAGTCACTGGATGAATCAACAACTAAATAATAATCAGGGTCAATTCCAGCTTTTTTAAATAATGTTGTTAGCTCCATCCACATCTTCATTTGAAGGTTTGGATTGAACTCAATGTATTTAAATAGGTTACGGTTCATAAATCTGCGACATAAATCCGCTAAAATATTATCTTCTTCATCTTGCCAAGCCTGAAAATAAAACATGACAACAGACTCGTCCAGCCTTAAGTACTCTTCGAGCGATATTTCATCTTTAAAAATAGAGTAAAAATGAACAGGTGGCTGGCGAAACTCATAGGATTTTTGATGAAGTTCTTTCGCACGATGTAGAATTTTAGTTAAGATAACTTCTGCACTACGAGTTACAGGGTGAAAATAAATCTGCCAATACATTTGGTAGCGACTCATGATGTAATCCTCAACTGCATGCATACCGCTATGCTTAATGACAGCTTGATCTTCTTGTGGACGCATTACGCGCAGGATACGCTCCATATCGAAGTGTCCATAGCTTACCCCCGTATAATAGGCATCACGCTGTAAATAATCCATTCGATCGGCGTCGATTTGGCTTGAAATCAAGCTTACAACCAGCTTATTTTTATACGTTTTTGCAATAACTTCTGCTACTTTTTTCGGAAAATCTGCTCCAGCTTTTTTCAATACACGGTTTACTTCTGTATTCCCCAAAATAATCGCTTGAGTAAACTCTTCATGATCAAGGTGAAATACTTTTTCAAAAGAATGAGAGAATGGACCATGCCCTAAATCGTGTAGAAGCGCTGCGCATAAACAAAGAAGTCGTTCATCATCGTCCCATTCTGGACGATTTCGAAACACATCATCAATGATTCGGCGAACAATCTCATATACTCCTAGAGAGTGATTAAAACGACTATGTTCGGCACCGTGAAACGTTAAATAGGTTGTTCCAAGCTGGCGAATTCGACGTAAACGCTGAAATTCAGATGTACCGATCAGCTCCCAAATCAATCGGTCTCGTACGTGGATGTAGCGATGTACAGGGTCTTTAAATACTTTTTCTTCACTAAGTTTTTCATTTAGATATGCCATTTACATACCTCTCTATCTTGACGTTGTTAGTATGTCTTCTTCGACAAGGTGTTTAAAAATTCCTAGTCAGAATAAAAAATCACCTTTTGCTTAGAACAAAGGTGATTTTATTTTATTTGTTTAGTTTTTTCTCAATTTTTTCAATTAGCTCGTCCTCTGTTGGTGCAGCTACAGGGCGATTATTTACAAATGCAAATGATTTTTTACGTCCTGGACCACAGTACGATTGACAGCCCACTTTCACATCTGCACATGCATCTATTTTTTGAAGTCGAGGTAACAACGTCTTCACATTTGTTGCCTGACAATCATCACAAATTCTAAATTCATTTGCCATGCTGACACAATCCTTTCAAAAGTGCTTACACATATCTTTTTTTGCCTAAAGGGTATTTTACCGCTATTTGCATAGGAGTGCAAGTTTCGAAAAATGCCAAAATCTATCATACTTCTAGAAAAAATAGTATAACTATACGCTAATCTGTACATACTGAATACTACAAAACATGGTAGCTACCAATCATATAAAAATGAGGAGTGAAATACGTGAAAGATAGACAAGATGCGTGGACAGAAGAAAATGATTTACTTTTAGCAGAAACAGTTTTAAGACATGTAAGAGAAGGAAGCACTCAGTTAAACGCGTTTGAAGAAGTTGGAGATGAACTAAATCGTACGTCTGCGGCTTGCGGATTTCGCTGGAATGCCGTGGTAAGACATCAGTATGAAAAAGCGCTCCAGCTCGCGAAAAAACAGCGTAAGCAACGCATGCGTGCCCTCGGACAAGAACAAGGTAAGAAAAAGCTTTTATATACACCACCTACACCAAGTATAGAAAACGTTACAGAGGAAGTGTACGAAGCAATACCAGTCTCTTCCCCTACTATAACAACTTCTAACGACGATTTATCGATTGACGTAGTCATCCGCTATTTAGAAACATTTAGAGGCCAAACTGGAAACATGCAAGCAATTCAACATGAGAATTCTCGTTTACGTAAGGAAAATGATGACCTACATCGTAAAATCCAAGAGCTTGAAAAACAAGTAACTCAACTTGAAGCAAATGCTACTACTATTCAAGAAGACTATGAAACATTGATGCAAATCATGAACCGTGCTCGCAAACTGGTGTTATTTGATGAAGAGGATCGCTCAGCGACTTCATTTAAAATGGATCGCAACGGGAATTTAGAAAAATTAGCTGAATAATACCAATCCAAAGGCGGCATTCTTATGCCACCTTTTTTCATGGGTTATAACCTAAGGCATACCAAACCCTAACGTTTAAATGTGCTATAATATGTTCGTTTACTTCATAAAGGAGTTATGGAACATGTCTATATATAAACCAAATCTTTTACTACAGCCAAAATGGCGCATCATTGATCAATCAAGCTTAGGTCCGGGCTTTGATGCAAAGCAATCTTTCGCGATAGATGATACGCTTTGCACAAGTGTTGGAAGAAACGCGTCTCCAGCTACGGTTCGCTCTTGGGTGCATCACGATACGATTGTTCTTGGTATCCAAGACACAAAGCTACCGCATTTAGCCGAGGGCATTCACTATTTGCAAGAACAAGGCTATAAACCAATTGTTCGTAACTCTGGAGGGCTAGCCGTCGTACTTGATGAAGGCGTACTGAACATTTCACTTATCTTTCCGGATGCAGAAAAAGGCATTGATATCGACCGCGGATATGATGCGATGTTTGATTTAATTAAAGCGATGTTTGCTTCTCACACAACTGATATTGAAGCAAAAGAAATTGTCGGTTCGTACTGTCCTGGAAGCTACGACTTGAGCATCGATGGTCAAAAATTTGCAGGTATCTCACAGCGTCGTGTACGAGGTGGAGTAGCTGTACAGATTTATCTCTGCGTATCAGGTGATGGAGCAAAAAGAGCCAGTGTTATTAAAGAATTTTACAAAAGAGGCCTACAAGAAGCTGAGACAAAGTTTACATACCCAACGATTGTTCCAGAGACAATGGCTTCTCTTTCACAGCTGTTAAACGTTGAATTAACCGTAAGCGATCTAATGATGCTAACGCTCCAAACATTACAATCCACCGGAGCTTCGTTAGAAATGATTCCCCTACAAGCAGCGGAACTTGAATTGTTTGATACACAGCTACAGCGAATGTATGACCGAAATGAAAAAGCACTAGGTTCTGTTCTAAACACATAAAAAAACGCCGTTTAACGGCGTTTTTTTATGCTTTTACAGTGCTTGAGCAGCTGTAATTAAAGCTAATTTGTATACATCCTCTTCGTTACAACCACGTGAAAGGTCGTTAACCGGCTTGTTTAAACCTTGAAGAATAGGACCAACCGCTTCAAAATTACCTAAGCGTTGAGCGATTTTGTATCCAATATTACCAGCTTCAAGACTTGGGAATACAAATACGTTTGCATCACCTTTTATATCTGAACCCGGTGCTTTCTTTTCAGCAACAGATGGTACAAATGCTGCATCAAACTGGAATTCACCGTCTAAAGTTAGGCTTGGCGCCATCTCTTTTGCAATTTTAACAGCTTCCGCTACTTTTTCAGTTTCCGGTGATTTAGCTGATCCTTTTGTTGAGAAGCTAAGCATTGCAACACGTGGATCTACATCAAACATGTTAGCTGTGCGTGCACTTTCAATTGCAATTTCAGCTAAGTCTTGGCTGTTTGGCGAAATGTTAATTGCACAGTCAGCAAATACGTACTTCTCGTCACCACGAACCATGATGAATACTCCTGATGTTTTTGTTACGCCTTCTCTTGTTTTAATAATTTGTAGCGCTGGACGCACTGTATCAGCTGTTGAATGTGCAGCTCCGCTTACAAGGCCATCTGCTTTACCCATATGAACAAGCATTGTGCCGAAGTAATTTTCGTCTAATAAAATTTTACGCGCCGCTTCTTCAGTCGCTTTTCCTTTACGACGTTCTACAAATGAAGCTACCATTTCATCAAATCCATCGTAGTTATGAGGATCAAAGATTTGCACTCCATCTAAAATTAAGTTCAAGCTTTTTGCTTTAGCTTGTACTTCTTCTTCGTTTCCAACAACGATTGGCGTTACGACTTTATCTGCAGCCAAACGAGCTACCGCTCCAAGAACACGCTCATCTAAACCTTCTGGGAATACGATTGATACATTGCTTGCAGATACCTTTTCTTTTAAACCAGTAAATAAATTGCTCAAACTAAGTCCTCCTCAATATGTTAAAAAACAGTTTCCACGTAATAGGATACTCCACTTCGAAAAAAAATCAAAGGCATGTCCTTTAACAATTTGATAACCATAAAAAGTCTTTAAATTCCTAAAATTCAATTAAATATACTTTCAACTTCCCTTTTATCATAGCGTAAATTGTGCTTTTTTAATCACAATTCATGAGCTTTTCAATCCAATCATTCGGATAAACTATGATATAGTAAAACTAGAAGTCATTATACTGTAATTTAGGAGTGAAAGAATATGGCAGAAGCAGCTCAAACACTAGATGGATGGTATGCTCTTCATGATTTTCGAACAATTAATTGGACAGCATGGAAACAGTTATCAAATGAAGAACGCGAAACAGCTATCCATGAATTTTTAGCTTTAACAGAAAAATGGACAAGTACGGAAAATGCAGCTGAAGGAAGTCATGCACTATATAGTATTGTCGGTCAAAAAGCAGATTTTATGATCATGCTTGTACGTCCAACAATGGAAGAATTAAATGAAATTGAAAATGAATTTAATAAAACAAAGCTAGCAGAATTTACCGTGCCAGCTTACTCGTATGTATCCGTTGTTGAGCTAAGTAACTACTTACCAGCAGGTGAAGATCCATATGAAAATCCACATATCCGTGCACGCTTATACCCGACTCTTCCAAAATCGAAGTATGTTTGCTTCTATCCAATGGATAAGCGCCGTCAAGGTAACGACAACTGGTACATGTTACCGATGGAAGAGCGTCGTAGCTTAATGCGTAGTCACGGCATGATTGGTCGTCAATATGCAGGTAAAGTAAAACAAATCATTACGGGCTCTGTTGGCTTTGATGACTACGAATGGGGCGTTACGCTATTCGCTGATGACGTATTACAATTTAAAAAACTCGTATATGAAATGAGATTTGATGAGGTAAGTGCACGCTACGGAGAATTTGGTAGCTTCTTTGTTGGTAACTTACTTGAAATTGATCGATTCAGTCATTTCCTTTCAGTCTAAACCTTTTTGCTTCCCCTCTCATTAGGGGAAGCATTTTTTGTGCTTTTTTATGGTCATATTCTCTTCTTTTATTCATATACATACAATAGCGTCACAGGTAAGTGAGGTGAGGAAATGACGGTTGTCGCGCACACCGAAGAAGATGTTAAGCTTCTAGCCAGACTTCTTCGAGCTGAAGCTGAAGGTGAAGGAAAACAAGGAATGCTCCTTGTAGGTAATGTGGGTGTTAACCGAGCAAGAGCCTCTTGTTTAGACTTTAAAAATATTCGAACTATTAGACAGATGGTCTTCCAAAGCCCTGGAGGCTTTGAAGCCACGCAGAAAGGATATTTTTATCAGCGTGCACGGCAAGCAGAAATTGATTTAGCTCGCCGTGCATTAAGAGGAGAAAGATTTTCACCAGCCAGCTACGAATTCTCTATGTTTTTTTAAACCAGGCGGCAGCTGTCCCGCTACATGGTATAACCAACCAAATACCGGAAGATTCAAGTCTCATTGCTTTTTTGCACCAACTCGAGCAGATTGTCCGAGCGTTTACTAAATACATGTAGAATTAAAGGAGGGTACTATGAAAAAGCCAAAAGGTAATCAAAATCAGACCCAGCCTTATATGCAAAACCCATATATGAGCTATAACTATCCTTACTATACGCCTTATCAACAGCCACAAGGAGTTGGTGGAGGTCAGCAACAAAGTCCATCGGGACAAATGCCTCCTCAAATTCCTTCCGGAGGATCAGGGGCGCCTCAAGCCCCTGGTCAGCTACCACTAGAAGAGTCATATATTGAAAACATTTTGCGTCTAAACCGCGGAAAAGTTGCAACGGTTTATATGACATTTGAAAATAATAACCAATGGAACTCTAAAGTCTTTAAAGGTATTATTGAAGCTGCTGGGCGTGACCACTTGATCTTAAGTGATCCACAAACAGGGAAACGCTACTTACTATTAATGGTTTACTTAGATTATATTACGTTCGATGAGGAAATTCAGTATGCCTATCCATTTAACAGTAGCGGACCTCCATTAAGCAACTATTCACCTCGATAATAGATAAAAGGCCCCTAGCTGAACGCTAGGGGCTTTTTTTCACCACTTTAAGGCTGCAATAACAATCAATATCCACGCTGTGATGAAAGCCACTCCACCCAGAGGCGTTATGGCACCTAGTACCTTAATTCCGGATATACTTAAAACATATAAGCTACCTGAAAATAATATAATACCAGCCATCATAAGCCAACCTGACGTTGACAACAATGATGACTGAGGAGCTTTTGCAAGTAAAAGAGCGACTACGAATAAACCAATAGCATGAAACATATGATACTGGACGCCTGTTTTCCATACCTCTAAATATTTCTCCGATATCTTACCTTCTAAACCGTGAGCGCCGAATGCACCTAACGCAACAGCTAAAGCTGCATTAATAGCACCTAAAATAACAAAGATTTTCATGTCTCTACCCCTTTTTTAAAAATCAAATAAGCTATCCCCGTTAGCATCGTCTGAAGCAAGCTTTTTCCCTTCAAAATTTTGCGTAGATGATTGAATAATTTGTTGTTGCATCGAAGGCTGAGCTTGAATTTGTGAAGGCATAACAACGCTTGATGGAGCCGTTGGTTGTACTGAAGAAGAATTTCCATCCGTTAATGCCAGTTCACATAATGTTTTAATTGCAATTAATTGATCTCTCACACGAGCAGAATGATGCGCTTCTTGTTTCGCTTTTGCTAGCTCTGCGCTCATTTTATCTAATAGCTGTTCTAACTTTATTTCCATTATTTCACCTCTTTTACTTTGCCCATTGCGAATCTAATCTGTTTATAGTTTATCAAAAATTCACAGGCTGAGCGATGATTCAATTGTAGTTCGATAAATGTTCACGATTTGATGTTATCAATTTGCCAATCAATTGGCGTACACTCATGCTTTTGTAAAAAATCATTCGTTAAGCGAAAATGATTATTGCCAAAAAATCCACGGTTAGCAGAGAATGGACTTGGATGAGGACTCTCTAAAATTAAATGGTGATTTCCCGTAATTAAGCTTTTCTTGGCTTGCGCATGCTTACCCCAAAGTAAGAACACCACGGGTTCCTCTTTTTGTGCAACCAGTTCAATAATGCGATCTGTGAAAATCTCCCACCCTTTTCCTTTATGGGAATTCGGTTCGCTGCGTCGAACCGTTAATACCGTGTTTAAAAGCAACACTCCCTGCTTAGCCCATTTAATCAAATATCCATTATTGGGAATTTCACAACCAAGCTCTTGATGTAATTCTTTATAAATATTGACAAGTGAAGGCGGCGTTTTCACTCCGGGCTGAACTGAAAAGCTTAAACCGTGAGCTTGACCAGGTCCGTGATAAGGGTCTTGACCCAATAATAAAACCTTAACATCCTTGTAAGGGGTATAATGTAGAGCGTTAAAAATATCATAACGTTCAGGATATACAGTTTCACTATTATATTCATTTACAAGGAATTGACGAAGTTGGATATAATATTCCTTTTCGAATTCTGCCTTTAATAACTCATTCCAATCATTTTTTAAAATAGACATCCCGTTCGTTCCCTTCATATTTAATCATTGTGTAACCATTCACTCTTTTGTTATTGTACCTAAACTCTACACTTTCAGTGAAGAGCACATTATAATCACCATATCTCTCCAGTTGAAGTCATGTTCAAGTCGCTTTTGTATACACTATAAGGAGTGCATCTTTTCATATAAGGAGGGGTTTATATGATAATTGCTAGTCCCCGCCAAGTAGATGTCACATATGGATTAGGAATTACACCTACCGAACCGATGATTCCTCGAAAATATACCATTTTCCCATCTCATCAATCGTCAATACCATCCATTTACGTCGGTTTAGAATTTGCCTACGATCATATCAGCAAAAGTCGTAATGAATGCTTGGCGTCTTTTTTATTTAATAAAGGCTTCTATTCACTTTCACTTTATTTTTATATTGACCATACTATTTCAGAAGATGCAGCACTAGAGCGTTATATTCACCTCTTAGAAATTTTGCCTGTCTATTTAAATACCCTATATCATTCTGAAAAATTATTCTTTCAAAAGCACCCTTTGCTAGAACATTGTCCAATTTTTTTATATACGGACTCTTCGCATTCTTTTTTAGATGGTAAAAAATCATTAGGTGCATTATATCAATACAGATAGCGCTTTCAAAATTTAGCTACCGCCATTCAATTGGCGTAGCTTTTTTCATTTACCAAACAAAATACTTTTAAACTCATTCAAAACATGGAATAATAACTACAAATCATATAGATTTGCTTTACCATTTATAAATCGTTACAATTTTATATTAGATATATTAGCGTACACTAAACGTAATTTTGACAAAGAGAGGGTCTAGAAGCAATGACAAATGAACAACCAAAATCAATTATTGTAATTTTTGGAGCTACAGGTGATTTAGCAAAACGCAAACTATTTCCATCTATTTTCCGCTTATACAGAGAAAATAAACTATCCGAAGATTTTGCAGTTGTTGGAGTAGCCAGAAGACCATGGACAAACGAAGAGTTGCGTGAAAATGTTAAAAAGTCTGTGGGTAATCTGCAAACAGAAGACACTGATATTGATAAGTTTGCTTCACACTTCTACTACCAGCCATTTGACGTTACAAACGTAGAATCTTATCAAGAGTTAAAAACATTAACAGAAGAGCTTGATACACAATATAACGTTCCTGGAAATCGCATTTTCTATTTAGCAATGGCCCCAGAATTCTTTGGAACAATTGCGTCTAATTTAAAAAATGAAGGCTTAACAGCTACTGAAGGCTGGAGCCGTCTAGTAATTGAAAAGCCATTTGGTCACGATTATCAATCTGCTAAAGAGCTTAACGAACAAATTCGTCACGCTTTCTCTGAAGATCAAATTTATCGTATTGACCACTACCTTGGAAAAGAAATGGTTCAAAACATCGAAGTCATTCGCTTTGCAAATGCTTTATTTGAGCCACTTTGGAACAACCAATATATTTCAAATATCCAAATTACATCAAGTGAAACGCTTGGTGTAGAAGATCGTGGACGCTATTACGAATCTTCAGGTGCACTACGTGACATGGTTCAAAACCATATCTTACAAATGGTTGCTTTATTAGCTATGGAGCCACCAATTAAACTAACACCAGAAGAAATTCGTAGCGAAAAGGTAAAAGTATTACGCGCACTTCGTTCAATGTCAATAGATGAGGTAGATCAATACTTTGTACGCGGCCAATATGGAAAAGGTATCGTGGAAGAAAACGAAGTAATTGGCTACCGTGAAGAAAATTCTGTAGATGAAGAATCTAATACTGCAACATTCGTTTCAGGTAAACTGATGATTGACAACTTTAGATGGGCTGGTGTGCCAATTTATATTCGTACAGGTAAACGCATGAAAGAAAAAGCAACAACGATTGTTGTTCAATTTAAAGATTTACCAATGAACTTATATTTCAATCGTGGTAAAGATATTCACCCTAACCTGCTTGTAATTCATATTCAACCAGAAGAAGGAATTACTCTTCACCTAAATGCGCGTAAAACACCAGGAGCAACGGCTTCTACACCAATTAACCTTAACTACTGCAACAACTGCGGAGATAAGATGAATACGCCAGAAGCTTATGAACGCCTAATTTACGATTGCATGCTTGGGGATGCAACAAACTTTACACATTGGGATGAAGTTGCTCTATCATGGAAGTTTGTTGATACTATTTCAGAAGCTTGGGAACAAAACAAAGCAAAAGACTTCCCGAACTATGAATCAGGTTCAATGGGACCAAAAGCATCAGATGCTCTTCTTGCTGAAGAAGGCTTCCAATGGTGGCCTGTTGGGGAAAGTAACTTCTCAAACGATAAATAATATAAATAAAAACGCAGCGAATATTTCGCTGCGTTTTTCAGATTGACGAGAAACCTGTAAGGTTCTCGTCAATCTGAGGCTCTTTTCATTTTTTATAGTGAAACAAGTAAACATTTCACAAACAAATCGTCGTTTTCCATAAAAATCGCCCATTACCTGACCTGTTTTGGTCAGGTAATGGGCGATTTTTTTCATGTTTTGACAAGCTGCCGTCAGATACGCCTGCATCTGGACAGACTTCAGCCCTCGATACCGGGCATATCGATACCCATTTAGCTCTTTTGCGTCGGCAAAGCTACGCTCAATCGTCGTGCAACGCATACGATAAAGTTGTTTACCTGCTTTT
>NZ_KQ758635.1:0-85750 GCF_001457055.1 Priestia veravalensis
TTTTCTGGAGGGGTAGCGAAGTGGCTAAACGCGGCGGACTGTAAATCCGCTCCTTCGGGTTCGGCAGTTCGAATCTGCCCCCCTCCACCATCTTATAGGGGTATAGTTTAAAGGTAGAACTACGGTCTCCAAAACCGTCAGTGTGGGTTCGATTCCTACTACCCCTGCCAATTAATACGGCGATTGTGGCGAAGTGGTTAACGCATCGGATTGTGGTTCCGACATTCGTGGGTTCGATTCCCATCAGTCGCCCCATTTTTATTGGGCTATAGCCAAGCGGTAAGGCAACGGACTTTGACTCCGTCATGCGTTGGTTCGAATCCAGCTAGCCCAGCCATACAATATGCGGAAGTAGTTCAGTGGTAGAACACCACCTTGCCAAGGTGGGGGTCGCGAGTTCGAACCTCGTCTTCCGCTCCATATTTTGAATAAAGTGGCGGCATAGCCAAGTGGTAAGGCAGAGGTCTGCAAAACCTTTATCACCGGTTCAAATCCGGTTGCCGCCTCCATTATTCACAATAAGTCCTGCCGGGGTGGTGGAATTGGCAGACACACAGGACTTAAAATCCTGCGGTAGGTGACTACCGTGCCGGTTCAAGTCCGGCCCTCGGCACCATTTATATTATTTCTGCCTTTTTTATTTTGCCAGTGTGGCGGAATTGGCAGACGCGCACGACTCAAAATCGTGTTCCTTCGGGAGTGTCGGTTCGACCCCGACCACTGGTACTTTAGCTTTACTTGAATCTTATAATGACAAGACTTCAACGAATACGTTGAAGTCTTTTTTTGTGTTTTTCTTAACACGACAAAAATAAACCAAAATCGTGTGTATAGGAGGTTTTTATGAGTAGACGTGGAGAGTTAAATGAAAAAGAGTTAAACATTATTAAAAAGAAAGTAAACGATGAAGAAGCATTTGAAAAGTTCTTTAGAGACTGTTATCTAAGAAATTTAAGACCTGCTACTGTCAAATATTATAAGAACGAATTTCAAGCGTTTAGAAGGCGTATCGATAAAGAACTTGTGGAATGTAATTACAAAGATATTGAAGACTTTATTCTAATGAGTAAACAATCTATTAAGATTACCACTATTAATACTCGATTGCGTGCACTTTGTTCATTTTATAATTTTTTGTTTAAAAATAAGCTTATTGATAAGAACCCCATGAAAAATATTAAATTGCTGAGAGATAGGCAAAAAAATATTGAGACTTTAGACAATAAGGAAATAGAGTTATTATCGGTAAAAAAATAGAGCAATTGCTTGGACAAGCGCTGTAAGAAAAGGGTATACAAAGTTACTAAAGGCACCTGTTCCACAACTATTCCCACAGCTTCTCCCACTTGGACCGTCTTTACCACAAAAAACAATGGAACAAGCTCTTAAAGATGCAAAACTTTCGTTTGTAAAGTTTATGAAAAACAGTAAAGACGTAAAAGAAGTGGATGGTGTAGAGAAAGCAAAAAAAGTGTCACATACAGACCAACTTTCCAAAACAAAGGATGCCAAAGCCGTTCATAAAGTAAATACTTCAAATATTACAATTAAAGATGGAAAACTGAAAAATCTAGATAATGTTGAAACTGTTAAGTCTATTGATGTATTTGATGAAGTTGAAGGGAAAATTAATGGAAAGTATCATCTTTATGACAACGGGCAGATTATTTTCGAACATCCTGCAAAAAATGGAAATGTTATTTATAAAGAAGTTCGAAAGGTTCCTAATGATCGCGTGGGTGAAGCAAAAGAGCTTGATTCTATGTTTTCAGGTACAAAACTTGAGATATTATATTAATCCAAAAAGCTTGGGTAAAAAAGCAGTTCTTGGTTTCACCAAAAAAATCTCTACAAAAGCAGCTAAAAAAGAAATTGGCAAGGTTACGAAAAAAACCTATAAAAATTTGCAGTCTGATGCTGAAACAAAACAATGGAAGTATGAAGATGGTAAGCCGATACGACCAAATGCGAAGAAAGTAGAGAACGTTAAACAGGAGAAAGCCACTCATGACAAATCCGTCCCTAAAAAATAGATTCACCTTCAGATTTTGCTGATAGAGAAAAGTTAGAGGGGCATTTTGAAAAACATGATGGTGAATTTGAAGGAATTTATAGTAATGTAGACGAATACTTGGAAGGCGCAAGATTTGTAATTGAGAATGGGATTAAAGTCAAATACAACTATAGAGGGGAAATTAGAACCGGGTATATTCAGAATATAGGAAGTAGTAGAAAAGGATTTGCAAAATTTGAGTTTGTTGGCACTAATAATAATGGTCAAATCACTACATATCATACTCAAAGTGGTAAAAAGTTTTGGAAAACTATTAACGGTAAGAATGTTCCGGTCATTAACCCTGCAGAGTAAAGGAGCTAATTAAATGAAATATTTCGCTAAAGTGAAGAAATTAGATGAACATTTGGAAGAAGAGGTTACTTTAGATATAGACGGTGTAGTATTTACAGCATTTATCGATATTTGTCCGTATGAAATTAAGGAAGGTCAAGATTATCCAGTAAATATAAGTTTTACAATTTTCAATGATTTACATATTCGTTTAATTGAAAATAGAGTCAAAGAGTTGGAGAGAATTCAGGAATCATATAGGTATCTAATTCGAGGAATTGTTCGCGAAGGTTTTGTTGATGCTGGTCTGCGCGTGGTAGATGAAGAGGGTTACCTTGATGATTATCCAGAGATAATTGGTGAATACGCGGAGATTAAAGTAGATCGAATCGGTGTGGAATTTTTATAATGCACATTAGTGGATGACACTCAATATAGAAACTGAAAAAATCCTATATAAAGGTAAAGCTTATTCTGTGTCTGCTGCTAATAAAGCTAAGGAAGATTTTTCTGGTAAAAATAACAATTCAACAAAAGGATGGAAGTTTTGGAAGTATATAACTGACTCCGGAGAAGAAAGATTTATGGATGACTATAGAAGAAACAAAGCCCCTGCTACTTTATAATTAAAGAGGCAAGGCTTTGTTTTTTTAAAGTAGTTATTGGAGAATAAATACAATATTAGAATCCATCATTTGAATAAACTAAATTGATATAAACAACAAACTTTCATAATAATCCACCATGTATATATTGTAGGGACTGATGAGAATTCATTGTAGTTATATAATTGTTCTACACGTAATGCTTTACATCCAAAAGTTGTTCAAAATTGGATGGCTCATACTTATGAAACAGTAAAAAATGGTGTTTTAGCTTGGAGTATTACGGTACAAAAAGAATATAGTAAAGTTGAGAATAAGATATTACCGAGAGCGCACCCCCCCCTTTAATGAATAACAATTTGTCTCTTGCACAAAAAAGAATGCAAGCAGCATTTCAAGACGTGAAATATATAGTTGGAAGAGGAAAGCAAGCTATTGAAAGTATATATGCTGCTGTTGATCCCAATATTCACCCAAGAGTATAGGAGTGCTAAGGCTGTAACAAGTACTTCAGATTCGAGCAAATCATCTCATCACAAGCACAAGAAACCAGATAAAAAGCCATCTGTCTGGAAGCAGATAACAACAGGAGCATGGGACGGAGCTAAAGGTGCTAGTGCGGTTGTCAAGGGTGGGTTGAAGCAAGCTGCAAAATCAGAAGCAGCAGCTGCTGTGAAGAAAGCTACTGTGAATGGAACAAAACATACCAAAACAAAACATACCAAAACAAAAGTACAAGCAGGTTACCAATCTCTTACTCAACAGCACTTAAACTATGAAGTGGCTGGTATTGAAAAAGTTAACATTCCTGATTTCCAACATGTAGAAACACCGGATACTAAAAATCAATTGTATCAGGCTGCACCATATACATACACAAATCTTCATACTGGGGAAGAAAAGACAGTTAGTCTTCGTATGGGACATAAAAAGAATCATGTTCATCCAATAACAGGTGTTCCTTACGATAGCGATGGTTTTCCAATTTTTGATTTTAAATTTCAAACTCATATTGATCCATCATTTTATTTGAAAAATGATACAGCTCAATTTAAGGAAGCTGCTAGACTACTATATGAGGAAACAAAAAAAGATCCAGTACTCGCTAGTAAATTCACAGAAAGAGAAATACAAATGTTTGGAAAAGGTATAAAACCTAAAGGTTATACCTGGCATCATCATCAAGACGAAGGTAAAATGCAATTAGTAGATGAGTTTATTCATAGTAAGACTGGTCATACAGGCGGAAGGCATATCTGGGGCGGCGGTAAAGAATACCGATAATAATTAGGAGGAGAAAATTAATGGATATAGAGTGGTTATTTTGTTCAGAACAAGAAGCTACATTGAAAGATGTACTTGAAGTAGAGAAGAAATTTGGTATTAAGTTTCCAATTGATTACATAGATTGTATTTTAGAAAACCATGAAGGTTATCCCTCTCTAAATGCGTTTGATTATGGAAAAGTAAAGGGCGCAGCATTTAACCATCTATTGAGCTTTAATCAACAAGAGATAGATTATCTGGTTCAAGTGCGTGAGAATATCGAAGATAGATTGATAGATAAAGTATATCCTTTCGCTGATACACCAGGTGGTGATTATCTTTGTTTTGACTATCGAACAAATGAAGCAAACCCATCTATTGTTTATTGGGATCATGAGTTGGCGTATGAAGACCCCGAAGAAGGGGTGTTCTTTGTAGCAAATACGTTTACCCAATTATTAAGTAAATTATATAGTGAGGAAGAATAATAAAAGGGGCCCAAGTTAATGCTTGAGGCTCCTTTTATTACTTCATATAAATTAACCGCGGATTTAGCTAGCGATTTGATTATCTGTATCTTTAAGAACATTTACATAATCATCTAAGAGTTTAGCAACTTTAGTAAGAAGGTTAGACATTTCTACTAAAATACCATTCAAAATCTTAGATTGCTAGATGAATTAGTAAAGGCTTATTTCTTTAATCAATAGGATAATACTAAACCTAAAAGTAAATGGTGGCACGAAGGTTATGTGGAAGACATGAGTTCGTACGATATACTGAATGGAGCAAAAAAATCTCCAAAAGGTTTATCGACATTAGGTAGTGCTACTCGAGAAAATGCAATAAATGCTGGAAAGGGTTGGGTAGGACCAGGTGCTCGAGAGATTATAGTAGATGGGAAAGTAATTGGTTATGGTACAAAAGATCGTGCTTTTAGAATACAATTTAAGCCAAAGGAAAATATGTGGAGAGCAAACTTTCAAGATAATAGTTTTGTAACCACTGTAGGTGGAAAGAAAACTGTTCAAATAAAGAATGTTCACGTAGACATTACTGATTAAGGAGTTGTATAGGAATGCTTGTCATTAAAGCCCTTACTAATATTCATGAAGATTGGGGAGAATCATTCGAAGATTTCTGTATTTATTATCAATTAGACGTTGGCTTAGAAGGTGTTGAGGGAGCTTCAGATATGTTTTCTTTTGAAGTTATAAGTCCTGCAAGACTCAACAACGTAATTGAAGATATCGAAATTGGTCGTGGATATTTAATAATGAAAGATTATGATCAAAATAAAGTAGAACAAACAGTGAAAAGACTAGTAGAAATGAGCAGAGAAGAAGATTTAGATGATGCTTTAAAAAATTTATCTAAATATTTTAGATGGGATATGGATAATTAAATTATAAAAAGAGTGTCTAATTGGATAGTAATTTAGTTAGAAGGCTCTCTTACTTTTTCAATAATTAAATGTGTGTATTTGTGTACTCTAATTGGGCTACTTATTTATTACTAACTAAAAAACTATAGTTAATTGAATAAATTAATTAAGTGAACACATATTTTTTTACGCAAATTTTACGCATAATTTTACAAAACCTTATTAAATCAATACTTTGACCGCCATTTCAACCCCGACCACCGGTATTAGTTTTACATAAAAGAACGTAATGTTAAGACTTCAACAGAGATGTTGAGGTCTTTTTTGTGTTTAGTCTTTTCAAAGCAACTGATTAAGTTTGAATTAAATAAAAATTGTAAATTAGTTAACAAAATGTAATTGATCTCTCTAGAAGTCGAGTGTGAAGAGGTGTACAATAAGTACTAAAGATGAAAGACTCACGCAGTAAGCTTCTGTAAACGCTGAGGTGATAAGTTAGTTTGAAAGGGGATACATAGTTTTGAACGTAAATTATTTAGATCTACTGGCTAAGAAGTATGACACAGAAGAGAAAGTGGTAACGGAAATTATTAACTTAGAAGCAATTCTAAATTTGCCAAAAGGAACAGAACACTTTGTAAGTGATTTACACGGCGAGTATCAGGCCTTTCAACACGTATTACGGAATGGGTCGGGAAACGTAAAAGAAAAGATTAAAGATCTGTTTAAGGATACATTATCTCAACAAGAAATTAATGAATTTGCGACGCTTGTTTATTATCCAGAAGAGAAGCTGAAGATTATTAAAGCAAACTTTACTCGCAAACAAGAACTACGTGATTGGTATACGACAATGATTAATCGCATGCTTGATTTAGTTTTGTATGCATCATCGAAGTATACACGTTCAAAGGTGCGTAAAGCACTCCCTGAGCAGTTTGCTTATATTATTGAAGAGCTTTTATATAAGACAGATGAATTTACAAATAAAGAGCATTACTATCATAAAATTGTGCAGCAAATCATTTCATTAGGACAAGCTGATAAACTTATATCAGGACTGGCTTATACCATTCAGCGGTTGGTTGTCGATCATTTGCATGTCGTTGGAGATATTTATGATCGTGGTCCAGAACCTGATAAGATCATGGAAACTCTTATTAACTATCATTCCGTCGATATTCAGTGGGGAAACCATGACGTTCTTTGGATTGGAGCTTTTGCAGGTTCGAAAGTATGCTTAGCTAATATTGTTCGTATTTGTGCACGTTATAATAACTTAAATATTATTGAAGATGCGTATGGTATTAACTTACGACCACTTCTAAACCTAGCAGAAAAATATTATGATGATAATCCTGCATTCCGTCCAAAAGAAAATGTAGGTTCGCAACTATCTGAGCATGAACGTTTACAGATTACAAAAATTCATCAAGCTATTGCGATGATTCAGTTTAAGCTTGAAATGCCAATTATTAAAAGACGTCCGTATTTCAATATGTCAGAACGACTTTTGCTTGAGAAAGTTAATTATGAAACAAATGAAATTACACTTGGAGATAAAACGTATCCTATTGAAAATGGATGCTTTGCAACGGTAAACCCTGAAAATCCACAAGAGCTCTTAGAAGAAGAGGAGCAGGTTATTGAGAAATTATTGTTTTCAGTTCAACATTCTGAAAAGCTAGCAAGACATATGAACTTTCTTATGAATAAAGGAAATCTCTATTTGAAATACAATGGGAACTTACTCATCCATGGATGTATTCCTTTAGATGAAGAAGGAAATATGGAAAAGATGGTGATTGAAGGCAAGTTTTATTCAGGTCGTCAACTGTTAGATGTGTTTGAGCAGTATTTGCGTTCGGCTTTTGCAGGCCCGGATAAAACGGATGATTTAGCAACTGACATGGTCTGGTATTTATGGACGGGCGAATATTCATCTCTATTTGGAAAACGAGCGATGACGACGTTTGAGCGCTATTTCATTAAAGATAAAGCAACGCATAAAGAAAAGAAAAATCCATATTATTACCTTCGTGAAAAAGAGGATATGTGCCGTCGAATATTAGCTGATTTTGGATTAAATCCAGATCATGGTCATATCATTAATGGTCACACGCCTGTTAAAGAGATAGAAGGTGAAAACCCTGTTAAAGCAAACGGTAGAATGATTGTCATTGATGGCGGGTTTTCAAAAGCATATCAATCACAAACCGGAATTGCAGGATATACGTTATTGTCTAATTCTTATGGCATGCAGTTAGTTGCTCATAAGCACTTTAACTCCAAAAAAGATATCTTATTGGACGAAGCTGATGTACTATCCGTTAAGCGACTAGTTGATAAAGAATTGGAACGAAAAATGGTAAAAGAAACAAATGTAGGTGAACAGATATTAGAAGAAATTTCAGTTTTAAAAGCTTTAAGAGATTATCGATATAGCTAAGAAATAGGCTTTGCAAGGTAACTTGTAAAGCCTATTTGTTTATGAAAACTTAATAGTTCGTTAATATTTTCACATAAATTTAACAGAAGGGTTGCAATTTATGTCGAAAGATACTATAATGAATGTTGTTAAGAGATAGCACAACTTCATTTGCGGGTGTAGTTTAATGGTAAAACCTCAGCCTTCCAAGCTGATGTCGTGGGTTCGATTCCCATCACCCGCTCCATACATATTGTGATCACAACGCAGTATCTTGTTTACCAAAAACAAGGTGTTGCGTTTTTTATATTTTTAGGGTTATAGTGAATAAAAAAGACGTTTATCTAAATTAGATAAACGTCTTTGTGGTTAGTTGATAAGCGAATACGAAGCTTCTCCACCATGAATTTGTGTAAACATGGTGCTGAGAGATTCAGTTAGTTTTAAGGAGCTTTCAGTAGATAGAGAAGGTTTTAAGAAGATTATCTGAAGTGCTTCAGATGTCTGTTCAGAAACTGGAGCTCGGTTGGAGTCAACATAAGGACTTCCAAAAGGACCTTGTTCATCTGCTAATACAAGCTTATTGTATAGAGACACTTCTCGACCATTAATTGCAAGGTAACTTTCATCTTCATTCCCAAGTCGTAACGAAATGTCTCCATTTAAACAGCTTTTATCGTAAATGCCTAAAGGAACTTCGTACTGAAGGGAAAAGAAGTTATTTAAGTCTACAGCTGAATTAATTGTGGGTAAGTACGTTTGTTTTTGAATTCGACGAAATAATGCTTCAATGGATGGACGATATTTGCTTGGATCGGTTCCAAACTCCTTAAATATGCATCTCCACTCCTTGATTCCTTCAAAAGAAGTGATGGTTCTATCTTGTAAATCAAAATAAATGGATTCTTGAAAGAGTCGTAACCTTCCTTTTAACATTTGTGGAGCTTCGCTTACTTCGATATTTCGATAATGAATAATGCCTAGTTTAATATCATTATTTTTTTCTTTAATTTCTGGTGAAATGATAACGTTCATATAAAATACCACCTTTTCATTAGTGAGTTATGTATAGAGTAGAATTGTTCCAGTGAAAATGATAGTAAAAGCAATTCTACGCATTGAATTTTAAAGGAGAATAGCATAAATGGATTTTCAACAGTTAAAAAAAGAAGTGATTGCCTATAGTAAAGAAATAGGTATTGATAAAATTGGTTTTGCTAGTGCGTCAACGTTTGAGACGTTAAAAGATCGTTTATTAAGACAACAAGAATTAGGCTACGCTTCAGGGTTTGAAGAACCAGATATTGAGAAGCGTACGAATCCAACGCTTTTGGTTCCAAAAGCGAAGTCAATCATTGCTATTGCTCTTGCATACCCTTCTAAAATGCCTAATGCACCAAGAAGTACAAAGGAAGACCGAAGAGGCATTTTTTGTCGTGCTTCTTGGGGACAAGATTATCATACCATTTTACGAGACAGGCTCCAAAAACTTGAATCGTTCTTAAAAGAAAAAGTTCAAGGTGTTGAAGTGAAATCTATGGTAGACACGGGCGAGCTCTCTGATCGAGCCGTTGCCGAGCGAGCTGGGATTGGCTGGAGTGGAAAGAATTGCGCGATTATTACGCCGGAGTTTGGTTCATACGTATATTTAGGTGAAATCGTCACGAATATTCCATTTGAACCGGATCAACCAATTGAAGACCAGTGCGGTACTTGTAATAAATGTGTTGAAGTATGCCCAACAGGTGCATTAGTTACAGGCGGACAGCTTAATTCTCAGCGTTGTATTGCATTTTTAACACAAACAAAAGGTTTTTTGGTAGATGAGTTTCGAGATAAAATTGGCAACCGCTTATACGGCTGCGATACGTGCCAAACGGTATGTCCTGAGAATAAAGGTAAAGACTTTCACTTTCATCCTGAAATGGAACCAGATCCTGAGATTGCAAAGCCGAAGTTAAAGCCGTTATTAACAATGAGCAATCGTGAGTTTAAAGAAAAATATGGCCATGTATCTGGTTCTTGGCGTGGAAAAAAACCAATTCAACGTAATGCAATTATTGCACTTGCTCATTTTAAGGATGAAACAGCTATACCTGATTTAATTAAAGTAATGAAAGAAGATGTACGTCCTGTAATACGAGGAACAGCAGCTTGGGCCTTAGGGAAAATTGGAAACGATGAGGTGCTACCTATACTGGAACAATTAAAAGAAAAAGAGCAGGATGAGGAAGCCAAGCAAGAGTTTGAAAAGGGAATTGCGCTGTTAGTAAAGTCATAGAAGATGAAATTGTTGTGTTAAAAGGTAAGCTGTTCATCATAGCGTATAGTAAAAGCAGAGAAATGTGGTGAACAGATGCTAGCAAAGAAAAATGTCCTATATACATTGATGAAAGCCAAAGCAAATAGCTACGTGAATCAAGTAATCAGCGAGGACTTTAAGCCGTTTATCGAACAGGAATACGAGCTTAAGCAGTCTTTACTGAGAAAGAGAAAAGTAGAGGTTGTGAAGTGTACGGTTAAAGGAGCTATTCATGACGTTCAAAATGAAAATGAAGAGACAAAGGTTACTTATCAAATACACAAACGATTTTTATGTAAACAAGATGATTTATTTTACGTAGAAGAAGAGGTAGAAGAGCGGTGCGCATTGTTTTATAAAGATACGCTAATTCATGATAAATTGCTTCCTATTCATATAGATGAAATAGATGACTTAGAATTTAGTATGGATGATAAGGAAGAAATAGCTGATCGAAATGGGTACTATGACCGTCTAGCAGCGGTACAGTATGCAGAAACATATTGGAATACGCCTAATCCAGCTTATAAATACTTTGAGGTGAACTGTACGAATTACATCTCTCAGTGTTTACGAGCAGGAAAAGCCCCTATGAGAGGTCAACCTAATCGAAGTAAAGGCTGGTGGCTAAGTAAAGATAATTGGAGCTATAGCTGGGCGGTGGCGCACTCGATGCACAGTTATCTCCAAAACTCAAAACAAGGGCTGCGAGCCATTAAAAAAAGCTCAGTTAAAGAGTTAACAATGGGTGATGTTATTTGCTATGATTTTGAAGGAGACGGCAGATGGAACCACACGACAATCGTTGTGGCAAAAGATGCAGACGGGATGCCTTTAGTTAATGCTAATACGTATAATAGCCGCATGCGCTATTGGGCTTATGAAGATTCGACAGCTTATACGCCAAATATGAAGTATGCGTTTTTCCATATTACCGATCAATAAATATCCCTTTTGTTTTGAAAAGTTAATGGTATAATGATGAATAGATTTGTATTTAGAGGTGACTATTTTGGGACTACATGTTGTTTTATATCAACCAGAAATTCCAGCTAACACTGGTAATATTGCGAGAACTTGTGCAGCAACGAACACAACTTTACACTTAGTTCGTCCATTAGGCTTCTCGACGGATGATAAAATGTTAAAGCGCGCCGGCTTAGATTATTGGGATTATGTTGAGGTTATCTATCATGATTCGTTAGAAGAAATTTTTGAAAAGTATCCAGAAGCAGCATTTTACTTCATCACTAAATTCGGAAAGAAGCCGCATTCATCCTTTGACTATAGCAATGTAGAAGATGATCACTTCTTTGTGTTTGGTCGCGAAACAAGTGGATTACCTGATGAAATCATTGAAGCGAATATGGATAGATGCTTGCGTTTACCAATGACGAAAAACGTTCGGTCTTTAAACTTATCAAACACGGCAGCTATTTTAATTTATGAAGCGCTGCGACAGCAAGAGTACGGCGACTTATTAAGAGAAAATCCCCTTGATTAAGGGGATTTTCTTTTTTTTTACAAGGATGACTGTTCTATGTAGGTTCATTCTATTTGCGCTTTACCCCAGGCTTGTCATTATACCCAGCCGTAAAAATTGCTGATAAAAAAGCAAGTGATACGCCTAAAACCAATAGTAACCTCATGGATAGAGCCTCCTTTATTTTTCTGTCATGCTCCTCCTAATTATTATAGCTAATTCAGGGCACGCTGTGAATCTTTAATGTAGACAAAATTCTGAATTTCTTAATTTAAAAAGCATGTTCAAACATTTTACTGCATAGATTGTATTAATCTTGTTCACTAGCACCAGAACTAGTAGGGGAGGTCCTTTAATGGATATATTAAAGAAAATTGAAAAATACCGTGAAGCAGAGAATCGACTTAAATGGGAAGGTACATTTGAAGAATATTTAAAACTAATTAAAGATGAGCCTTTAATTGCTCAGCCAGCGCATTCAAGGGTCTACAATATGATTAAAGATGCAGGAATTGAAGATGTCAATGGGAAAAAGCAATATAAATTCTTCAGTGAACAAATGTTTGGTCTAGAAGAATCGCTTGAAAGGCTGGTTGAAGAATACTTCCATCCTGCAGCGAAACGATTAGATGTCCGGAAGCGTATTTTATTACTTATGGGACCAGTTAGTGGAGGGAAATCAACGCTTGTTACCATGCTAAAAAGAGGATTAGAAGCGTATTCTTTAACAGATCGTGGTGCTGTCTATGCAATCAAAGGATGCCCAATGCATGAAGATCCACTTCATTTAATTCCACACCATCTGCGTCGAGATTTCTATGAAGAGTATGGCATTCGAGTTGAAGGAAACTTATCGCCTTTAAATACAATGAGATTAGAGGAAGAGTATGGCGGCAGAATTGAAGACGTTATTGTCGAAAGAATCTTCTTCTCTGAAGATAAACGTACGGGGATTGGTACATTCAGTCCATCTGATCCAAAATCTCAGGACATTGCTGACTTAACAGGAAGCATTGACTTTTCAACCATTGCTGAATACGGATCAGAATCAGATCCACGAGCATATCGATTTGACGGAGAGCTAAATAAAGCGAACCGAGGAATGATGGAGTTCCAGGAGATGTTAAAGTGTGATGAGAAGTTCTTATGGCATTTATTATCTCTTACCCAAGAAGGGAATTTTAAAGCAGGACGATTTGCTTTAATTAGTGCAGATGAATTAATCGTCGCACATACAAATGAAACGGAGTATCGCTCCTTTATTTCGAATAAGAAAAATGAAGCCTTGCATTCACGTATTATCGTCATGCCGGTTCCATATAACTTAAAGGTTAGTGAAGAAGAGAAAATCTATGAAAAAATGATTCGAGAAAGCGACGTATCGGATGTGCATATCGCACCACATACGCTGCGCATTGCTTCCATCTTTACAACGCTAACAAGATTAAAAGAGCCTAAAAAAGGCGATATTGATCTATTAAAGAAAATGAGGCTATATGATGGCCAATCTGTTGAAGGTTACAACGATGCAGATGTGGAAGAGTTGAAGAAAGAACATTCGGATGAAGGTATGAGTGGAATCGATCCACGTTATGTAATTAACCGTATTTCATCAACTATCATTCGAAAAGATATTAAATCAATTAATGCGTTAGATGTATTGCGTTCACTAAAAGAGGGGTTAGATCAGCATGCATCTATTTCAGCAGAAGACCGTGAGCGCTATCTAAACTACATTTCATTAGCACGTAAAGAATATGATGAAATCGCGAAAAAAGAAGTTCAAAAAGCATTCGTATATTCATATGAAGAATCAGCGAAGACGCTGATGGAGAACTACCTCGATAACGTTGAGGCATATTGCAATAAAAACAAGCTGCGCGATCCGTTAACAGGGGAAGAAATGAATCCAGATGAAAAGCTAATGCGCTCAATTGAAGAGCAAATTGGCATTTCAGAAAATGCGAAGAAAGCGTTCCGTGAAGAAATCTTAATCCGTATTTCTGCGTATGCTCGTAAAGGGAAACGCTTTGACTATAATTCGCACGAGCGTTTACGTGAAGCTATTCAGAAAAAATTATTTGCGGACTTAAAAGATGTAGTGAAAATTACCACATCAACGAAGACACCAGACGAACAGCAGCTGAAAAAAGTAAATGAGGTAGTTGCTCGCTTAATTGATGAGCATGGCTATAATTCCGTTTCAGCGAACGAACTTTTACGCTATGTAGGAAGCTTATTGAATCGATAAAGAATGATAAAAAACATGGCACCGCTGATATGTGCCATGTTTTCTTTATCTTTTATATTAGCAAAATAGGCATTTATCTCATTCACAGTAGATGCTTTTTCATATGATAGTGTACAGCCGGACTTTTTAAAAGTCGAAGCTAAATTAATTAGCAAGTATACCATTTTGAGACATAGGATAGAATAACCAACCTTTCAAAAGCAGCTTGAACAAGGAGGGGAAATACGTGGGTAAAGAGATTGATAAGAGTTTTGCGATTTCCAAGGAAGACTGGTCCCTCCACCGTAAGGGTCATGACGATCAGAAGCGACACCAAGAAAAAATCCAAGAAGCGATAAAGAATAACTTACCGGATTTAATTACAGAAGAAAACATTGTCATGTCAAATGGGAGAGACGTTGTTAAGATTCCAATTCGTTCATTAGATGAGTACAGAATTCGCTACAATTATGATAAGAATAAACATGTTGGTCAAGGTGATGGGGAAAGTAAGGTAGGAGATGTGGTAGCCAGAGATGGATCTGGCGGTGATGGAAAAAAAGGTGCTGGCAAAGGTCAAGGTGCAGGTGATCAAGCTGGAGAAGATTACTTTGAAGCAGAAGTATCGCTCATGGAGCTACAAGAAGCACTGTTTGCACAGCTTGAACTTCCGAATTTACAGCGAAAAGAATCTGATAACATTGTTGTTGAACACATCGAATTTAATGATATTCGACGTACTGGCTTGATGGGGAACATTGATAAAAAGCGCACGATGATGTCTGCGTACAAGAGAAATGCAATGACTGGTAAGCCTGCATTTCACCCAATTTTCCCTGAAGATTTAAAGTTTAAGACGTGGAATGAAGTAACAAAACCTGAATCAAAAGCAGTTGTGCTTGCGATGATGGATACAAGTGGGTCTATGGGGATTTGGGAAAAGTATATGGCGAGAAGTTTTTTCTTTTGGATGACTCGCTTTTTACGAACAAAGTATGAAACTGTCGAAATTGAATTTATTGCCCATCATACAGAAGCCAAAGTTGTTTCAGAAGAAGACTTTTTCTCTAAGGGAGAAAGCGGTGGAACTATTTGTTCATCAGCTTACCGTAAAGCACTTGAATTGATTAATAAAAAGTACGATCCTAGCCGTTATAATATTTATCCATTTCACTTTTCAGATGGCGACAATTTGACATCCGACAACGCAAGGTGTGTTAAGCTTGTAAACGAACTAATGAAGGTTTCTAATATGTTTGGATATGGAGAAGTAAATCAATACAATCGTCATTCGACTTTAATGTCTGCATATAAGAATATTCAGGATGAACAGTTCCGCCATTTTATTCTTAAGCAAAAAGCAGATGTATTTCATGCGATGAAAAGCTTTTTTAGAAAAGAGCCAGAAGGAACAAAATATGCATAAGGTATCACTTAAGAAGCCACTTCTATACAAGAAGGGGCTTCTTGTAGTTGACAGCTATTCGTCTCCGTTATATAGTTTATGTAGTTAAACTATTTAAGTATATAAACTAGGAGTGTCTAAATGGAACAAGCTGATAATATAAAAAAAGCTATTTCTATATTTAATAAAGTAAACGATTATTTAATGAAGACGTACTTTTCTTCGCTAATTAATGATATTACGCCAAAGCAATTTAATGTGCTGAGGTCAGTTTATGATATGCAACCTGTAAACGTGCAGACGATTGCGAAAAAATATAATTTGTCAATGAGCTCTGTTAGTCAGCTTATTACTAAATTAGAAAAAGAAAGTTATTTGCATCGAGAACTTAATCCTGAAAATCGTCGGGAAATCCTTTTAACGCTTGGTCCTAAAGGGCAGGAATACTTTGATGAATATGAGCGAATTGATCAATTTATTATAGAGCGCTACTATTCCCCTTTATCTATGGAAGAAACACAGCAGCTAAAAGAAATTGCTAACAAGCTTTATCGAGTTGTAACAGGAGAAAACAGCGACAAATGAATGCGGATATCCAAGAAATTACGGTTCAGCTATTCGAAAGCTATGATAGTATTGCATTTATACTAAGTATTTTGTTGAATGTGCTCATTAGTATTGCTGGTGTTTTACCAAGCGTATTTTTAACAGCTGCTAATTTGGTTGTTTTTGGTTTTTGGGAAGGAATGGTTATTTCGTTTATTGGAGAATCAGTTGGAGCAGTTGTTTCGTTTTGGCTCTACCGAAAAGGTTTTCGAAAGTTAACTGCTCATAAGCAGTTGTCTTCTCCTAAAATTCAACAGCTTTTACATGCACGGGGAAAAGAAGCATTTCTACTTATTCTTTCTTTGAGACTATTACCTTTTGTCCCTTCAGGACTTGTTACATTTATTGCGGCTATTGGAAAGACTTCTTTAGGGATTTTTATTTTAGCAAGCTCAATTGGAAAGCTTCCTTCAATTCTTATTGAAGGCTATTCTGTTTACCAAGTCATGAGTTGGACAAGCACTGGGAAGGTATTGGTTTCTTTCATAGGCTGCGTACTTATCATACTTGTAGTTCGAAAACTTTATACACGGTCTGCCATATGAAAGGAATGTTATAGGAAATGATTAATCAAATAGCAAAGCAAATCATTGAAATATTACCACAAAATGCGATTTCACGTGGAGTAGGGGTGTTAGGACGCTCAAGTATTAGCAGATATATCATCAAGCCATATAGCAAAATTTATAAAATTAATCTAGATGAAATGGAACAATCTTTAGACTCTTATCCTAATTTCACTTCATTTTTCACGAGAAAGCTAAAAGCAGAAGCCCGAGAAGTCGTAGCCGATCCATATACTCTTTCCAGTCCAGTAGATGGAAAAGTAGCAGAATATGGCGATATTAAGGAAGGAACTCTTATTCAAGCAAAAGGGATTGATTATCGAGTAGAGCAGCTGATTGGGTGTACGAAAGAAGAAGCTGAAAGGTTTGACGGTGGAACTTTTTTAACCATTTATTTAAGCCCTAGCGATTATCACCGCATTCATATGCCGCTTTCAGGAGCGGTCACAAAAGCAACATATTTACCAGGACGTTTGTTCCCGGTTAATCGTATCGGAGTCGAGCATGTTCCTGGGCTATTCACAAAAAACGAGCGATTGATCACATATGTGGATACGCAAGCTGGAACAATAGCGCTTGTTAAAGTAGGCGCATTTATTGTTGGAAGTGTCCAGGTACCATACGGAAATCATACGACTAATGTAAAGAATGGAAAATATTATACGACATCTGTTAACGATACCTTTTATGAAAAAGGAGAAGAAGTGGGGTTATTTGAGTTTGGCTCAACGGTAGTCCTTTTGTTCGAAAGAGATAAGGTAAAGCTAACGAATACATTGGAACGTGGAACAAAATTAAAATATGGGGAACCGATTGGAACGTATAAGTCAGGAGATTTGGGATAAACACCAAATCTTCTTTTTATGTTTAAATTACATAATATTTCCAAATTCAGAAACGCTGAAAGTCTAACTATTTAGAATTGAGGTGGATTTGATGCTGATTAAACGTTATCCCAAAAAGAAAAAACAAAAGCAAGCAAGCGTACCAAAGCAAGATCCAGCATCTATCAACATTCCGCTCAAACTAACAATTGAAGAAAATAAAAAGTATATTCAAGAGTACTTAGACTATACAAGTGATTTAGGTGAGCGCTGGTTAACTTTTAATGGTAAAAAAGCGCTTTTAATGTATTTTATACCGCTCATGGATTCGGTGAAATTAAACGAACATGTAATTAAACTAATGCTTCTTGAAAAGGAAGGAGACCCAAAAGAGGTTATTCAAATCGGTTCCGTTAACGAATCTCAAGATTTGCATGAAATCATTACGTTGCTCTGTCGCGGAGGAGCTATTTTATTTCTTGAAGATACACCCATTTTATATGTAATTGATGCTACGCTTCCTGCATCTAGGGAAGTTAGCCAAGCAATCGATGAAAAAGTTGTGCGCGGTTCTCATGAAGGGTTTGTTGAAAATCTAGATAAAAACATAAACTTAATGCGTCAGCGTTTTTTAGATGGAAGCTTAATCGTTAAATACCTTGAAGTCGGTACAATTTCGCGCACGAGAGTAGCTGTTTTATACCTTAAAGGAATTTCAAATCCAGAATACTATGAAGAAGTATTTCGACGATTAGAATCAATTGACGTGGACGCTGTGGAAAGCGGGAGTATTATTGAAGAAGCTCTTGAAAATTCACCGTTTTCACCTTTTCCACAGCCGCTTAATACAGAAAGACCGGACCGCGTGATGGGGAATTTATTAGAAGGAAGAATTGCGATTATGACAGCTGGAAACTCATCCACAATTGTTGCGCCTTCTTGCTTTTTTACATTCTATCAATCACCAGAAGATTATAATACGCGCTCTTTGTACGGCTCTTTCTTTCGATTGTTGAGAATCTTTAGTTTTTTTGTGGCAATCAGTCTACCAGCATTATATATTGCTACGATTTCATTTCACTATGAGCTTATCCCTGTTGATTTAATTTTAACGGTGAAAAGCAATCACTCGTACCAGTAGAGACTCTTCAAACGATTTGTACATTGTTATTTGATGAAGGAAAAGGGTTAGCTCTACTTTATGCAAAATTTAATAAGGAAAACATGTCTGTAGAAATAAAGGGAATTGCGTTATTTAATGGGGAAAAATTTTCGGGAATAACGTTAAAAGATGAGGAAGCAAAAGCATTATTATTATCAAATAAAAAGAACAAATATATGACGATGACAGATAAGGTAAAGATGAATGGAAAAAAGACTATGCTCAAATCGATATTAAACCAGATGTAACTGTTGAAGTGATTCATCGAGGAATCATTAATTAATTACAAGAGGTTGAGACATAAGTGCTTCAAACAATGATATACCCCAACTATCACAAGTTAACTGCTTTTGATAGCTTGGGTATTTTTTTGTTGGTTCAAAAACAAATTCAAAAAACTAGCGTAAGGGAACGAACTTGTGCTTACAACCTAGCTATTATAACAAAGTAATGATTCGCCTTTGAGAAGGAATCATTTCATTGTGTCCCAGTCTCTTTTATTTTTAAAGTTTGGTATCCAGAAAAAGAGGTAACGTGATAGGATAAAGTAAGCTGAATGTTTCATAAATACATAGCATGTACAATATGATAGAAGTAAAAGCAGACGGTAAGGACAGAGAAGGTGTGGAAAAACATGACGGATAATACAAAGAAAAAAGTAAAACAAGGATTGCTTTTCTTGTTTATTATATATGGTGTGACACTTATTTACGTCACGCTCATTAAAGAAAACGAGCAAGTATATGGGCAAGCCATGAACTTAAGCTTATTTAGTACAATTAAGCTCATGTGGGCCAGTGGAAATCTTGAGCTAGCATTCGTGAACGTAATAGGGAATATTGTAATGTTTGCTCCAATTGGAATGTTTATACCGCTTTTTATGAAATCATTTGACGGATTTATTCAAGTGGTTGTCACAGGGTTCTTAATCAGTTTCACTGTTGAGATTTTACAATATGAGTTAACAGAGCGAGTTTTTGATATTGATGATATTCTGCTAAATTCAATTGGAACACTGGTCGGATGGATTTTAGTTAAGCTGCTCTTTTTCTTTAAAAGACTTATTTTAAAACGATAGACACCGAGATAAGTAGTTGCTTACCTCGGTGCTTTTTATTAAGAATAAAGTTTAGATCCTTTTTCAATAAATTCCTGTGATTTTTCTTTCATGCCTTGTTTAGCGAAATCAACGAGCTGTTTTTCATCCGCTAGTTGTCTAATATCATGAGAAATTCTCATTGAACAGAACTTAGGTCCACACATGGAACAAAAGTGAGCGGTTTTAGCACCTTCTGCTGGTAGTGTTTCATCATGGTATTCTCGAGCTCGGTCAGGATCTAACGATAAATTAAATTGGTCATGCCATCTAAACTCAAATCGAGCTTTTGAAAGTGCGTTATCACGAATTTGGGCACCTGGGTGACCTTTTGCAAGATCAGCAGCATGAGCAGCAATTTTATAGGTAATTACACCTTCGCGAACATCTTCTTTATTCGGGAGGCCTAAATGTTCTTTTGGGGTTACATAACAAAGCATTGCTGTACCAAACCACCCAATCATTGCAGCTCCAATACCAGACGTAATGTGGTCATAGCCCGGTGCTATATCAGTTGTTAGTGGTCCCAGGGTATAGAATGGTGCTTCGTGGCAAACTTCCATTTGTCGGTCAACGTTCTCTTTAATCAGATGCATTGGCACATGTCCAGGACCCTCAATCATTACTTGAACATCATGCTTCCATGCAATTGTTGTTAATTCGCCAAGCGTATCAAGCTCTGCAAATTGAGCTTCGTCGTTCGCATCAGCAATTGAACCAGGGCGCAGGCCATCTCCCAGTGAGATTGAGATATCATATTGCTTACAAATTTCGCAAATCTCTTCAAAGTGTGTATACAAAAAGTTTTCTTGGTGATGTGCTAAGCACCATTGAGCCAAAATGGAACCACCCCGTGAGACAATACCGGTTGTTCGCGTAGCAGTTAGTGGAATATAGCGCAACAGTACGCCTGCATGAATTGTAAAGTAATCAACCCCTTGTTCTGCTTGTTCAATGAGTGTATCACGATAAACCTCCCAAGATAGGTCTTCTGCTATACCATTAACTTTCTCTAAAGCTTGATAGATTGGGACAGTGCCAACAGGAACGGGTGAATTTCGAATAATCCATTCGCGCGTCTTATGAATGTCTTTACCAGTTGAAAGATCCATAATTGTATCTGCTCCCCACCTTGTAGCCCACGTCATCTTTTCAACTTCATCTTCAATTGATGAATGAACAGCAGAGTTTCCGATATTTGCATTAATTTTCACGTGAAACTTTGTTCCAATAATCATTGGTTCAACTTCTGGGTGGTTAATATTGCAGGGAATGATTGCACGCCCTGCTGCAACTTCTTCACGAATCGTTTCTGCACTCATTTGCTCACGAATTGCGATAAATTCCATTTCAGGCGTGATAATTCCTTTTTTTGCATAATGCATTTGGGTGACGTTTCTGTCATCCTTTGCTTTTTGTGGTGAATAATTAATAAGGGGAAAGCTTTTCGTTTCGTTCCGTTGATCGCCTTCTTTATAGCCGTTATCTCTTGCTTGAACGGTACGGCCAGCATAGGAAAAAGTATCGTTTCGTTCTGCAATCCATGGTTTGCGTAAAGGTGGCAGTCCTTTTTCTAAATCTACACTATAGGCTGGATCGGTGTATACGCCGCTTGTATCGTAAACGCGAACGGGGGTGTTTTGCTCTTCACCGCGGTCGTTTACAGTGGGGGAAAGGTGGATTTCGCGCATCGGTACTTGAATATCACTTCGAGTCCCTTGCACGTATACTTTTTTACTGTTTGGAAACGGCTGTTGCATTGAAATGATTACTTGTTCTTTAGACATACTTATTCCTCCATTATGCTAGTAGATTTTGAGAAAATAAGCTATACCGAACAAAAAAATCGGGCTCTATGTAAGAGCCCGATGGAATAGACAAAAAAGAAAACAGCATAAAACACCGTTCTTTCAAGACTACTTCCCTACGTTGGTATAACCCAAATCAGGTTCAGAGGGTTAAAGAGCACAATAACTCTTCTCTCAGTCTGTGTAATCAGACACCCCTAGTAGAAAATCATTTAATTGACGACTTCATTCTACCATCATTAGGGAAAAATGCAAGCGGTTATTTATCTTTTTGCTGCTTCAAATGCAATAACAATAGCGGTAATAATATGCATAACCATTCCCACAACTGGGATTACGCCGACAAATGATGTCACCATCCCCAAAATATTTCCGTAAGCTGAACGACCTTCTTTATGAGATAAAAATAGAGCAATTGCATGCAGGAAAAAAGCAAATACTAAAGGTCCCCATGAAAAGCTTATGATGAATGCACCACCAATTAGAGGAATACCTAAAAATGCTTCATACCCAGCCGTTAGCCATTTCATAACACGTACATTTCCGCTCATGTATAAGAGCCTCCTATTAAGTAATATAGTAGTATATACGAACGAATTAGCTAGAAGTTTCATTTTATAGACTGACTATTAATGGGAAAAAATATAATTGATAAAATATTTTAATTTTTGTATACAAATCTTAAAAGTTTTGTTAAAATATTTTTATTCAATTAAAACACCTTATAAATTCGTTGAAGAGAACGAGTAGGTTATGAAAACTGTTCCCCAGAGAGCTAACGTTTGCTGAAAGTTAGCGTACAGTTCCTAGCTGAAAATCATCTCTGAGAAAATATGCTGAAGCCTTATAGTAAGTATATTCGGACGTCCACCGTTAGAAGGAACACGTATGAACACGTACGTTGGCGAGTGCTGCTGTTTTTAGTAGAACGAGGGTGGTAACGCGAGAATTATATCTCGTCCCTTTTTAGGGACGGGATTTTTTTGTGTATAAAAAGGAGTGATTCGAGTGGAAAGTGATATTGACATTAGACAGAAAAATCAGAAATACAAACAATCTAGGAGGAACTCACATGAATGCTTTATCAAGAAAAGATACACTGTTTATTAGTTTAATGCTATTCTCATTATTTTTTGGAGCAGGAAACTTAATTTTCCCTCCATTTTTAGGACAGTCTGCTGGAAGTGAATTGTGGCCAGCTGTTACAGGCTTCATTTTATCGGCTGTGGGGCTACCAATCCTGGGTGTCATTGCTGTAGCAAAATCAAATGGTCTTCATTCATTAGCAAACCGAGTCCACCCAGTTTTCGCCGTTGTATTTACGGTCATGATTTACTTAGCAATTGGACCTTTTTTAGGAATCCCACGAGCAGGAAGCTTAGCATTTGAAATGGGCGTACAGCCTTTTTTACCTGAAGGAGTAAATGTAAAAGCCGCGCTGTTTGGATATACGTTTTGTTATTTTGCACTTGCTTACTGGTTAGCTTTAAAGCCTTCAAAGCTTGTTGACCGCTTTGGAAAAGTATTAACGCCAGTTTTATTAGTTCTTATTTCACTTATTTTTATTCGTGCCCTTTCTTATCCTTTTGAGCCGGCTGGTCAACCTGCAGGTAATTATGTCACAAAAGCATTCGCTACTGGATTTACCGATGGTTATGCGACCATGGATACAATCGCTGCGCTAAACTTTGGAATTGTCATTGCAATGGCTTTGAAGCAAAAAGGAATGACTAGTGCGAAAAGTATTATGTCATCATCCATTCGTGCAGGAGTAATTGCAGGAACGTTGCTAGCTATTATTTATCTTATGCTGGCATATTTAGGATCTGTTAGTCATGCCAATGCAGCAAATGGAGCAATAACGTTAACGAACATTGTATTTACGCTTTTTGGACCGTTCGGAGCTGTTCTATTAGGAGTTGTATTTACGCTAGCTTGTTTAACAACTTCTGTTGGATTATTAACCTCATGCAGTCAGTATTTTGAGCAATTAGTACCGAAAGTATCATATAAGGTTTGGGTTAGTACAATTGCCGTATTTAGTTTACTTGTTGCAAACTTAGGATTAACCATGATTCTAAAAATTTCAGTTCCAGTTTTAACAGCTATTTACCCTGTTGCTATTATGCTAATTGTTCTATCATTAACGAATTCTTTAATCAAAGGAAAGCAAGGTGTATATGCTTTATCTATTTTATTCGTTGGAATTGTAAGCGTAACGGACGCTTGTCTTCAGTCAGGGTTAAACTTAGGTGCTTGGGGGGAACTTGTAAAGACTTTGCCATTGTATAACACAGGATTTGGTTGGTTAGTACCAGCAATCGCTGGGGCTATGGGCGGTTATCTTCTTAGCTTATATAATCTAAAAGGTAAAGTAGTTCACTCAAAACAAGTTAAATCATATAGTAAATAAGATTGTCCATAAAAAAGCCCAAACTGGGCTTTTTTTGTTCTTCAAATAAAGATTGTGTTTTTATCAGCAAACAATTATGATAAAAAGCGAATATTCACGTTTGCTATGAAGATGAAAAAATTATGTAATCTTGAAAGGTAGAGTAAAAATGTGGGAAATTATTGTTGCGATTATTTTAGGAATTGTAGAAGGTCTAACTGAATTTGCGCCTGTATCATCGACCGGACACATGATTATTGTAGATGATTTATGGCTGAATTCAAAAGAGCTATTTTCACCAGAGGTTGCTAATACATTTAAGATTGTCATTCAATTAGGCTCGATCCTAGCCGTTGTTGTTTTGTTTAGAAATCGTTTTATTAATCTATTAGGGTTAAATCGTAAAAATGAGAAATATGAACAGGTAACAAATCGATTAAAACTTTCTCAAGTTATCGTTGGTTTGCTTCCGGCAGCTGTATTAGGATTCTTATTTGAAGATTTTATTGACAAGCATTTGTTCTCGTTGAACACGGTGTTAGTCAGCTTAATTGCAGGAGCAATTTTAATGATTATTGCAGACCGCTTTGCTTCAAGAATTCCAAAAACAGAAACGGTAGATCAAATGACTTATCGTCAAGCAATTGGTGTTGGATTATTTCAATGTATCGCTCTATGGCCAGGGTTTTCACGCTCTGGTGCTACGATTTCAGGTGGGGTACTTTTGGGTATGAGCCACCGAGCAGCTTCTGACTTTACTTTTATTATGGCTGTTCCTATCATGGCAGGAGCTAGTGGGTTATCATTAATCAAAAATTGGCAGTATTTCACAATTGATGCATTGCCTTTTTTCATTGCTGGTTTTATTAGTGCTTTCATTGTAGCGCTTGTTTCCATTCGCTTTTTCTTAAAATTAATTAATCGAATAAAATTGGTACCTTTTGCTATTTATCGTATTGTATTAGCAGTTGCTATTTATCTTGTATTCTTTTAAGAATGCTAAAACAGCCTTGGTTACATTTAGAGCCAAGGCTGTTTTATATTTTGGCATTTATATAGTTAAAAAGTTTTGAGTCATAAAAATAAATTGACAAGCTTTCGAAAAACAGATAAATTATTCTTATTGAATAAAATATTAATTCTGTATAATATTTCAGAAAAATAATTTAATAAGAAGCTTAGTCTACATTAGAGCGGGGGAACCACAAATTTGGTATATCATATGCCTTGGGGTGAATCTTTCCTGAGTGAAAGTAGGGTACTCTCAAACCCGAATCCGACAGTTAACCTCGTCTGCTTATTGAGAGAAAGAACATTGTCTTTTTGTCGACCATTCTTTCTTTTAGAATGGTCTTTTTTTAATTTTCAGAAAAAATAAAATCGCTTTACAACAGAGAGGAGAGCACATATGAAAAAATTGCGGTTTGGCATGGCAACACAAATTTTTGTTGGTTTAATTTTAGGTATTCTAGTTGGTGTTATTTGGTTTAATGATCCAAGAGTAGCAACGTATTTACAGCCTCTGGGCGACTTATTCTTACGCCTGATTAAAATGATTGTTATTCCAATTGTTATCTCAAGCTTAATTGTTGGTATTGCGGGCGCTGGTAACGGCAAGCAAGTAGGCCGATTAGGTGCTAAGACTATCATTTACTTTGAAGTCATCACAACGTTTGCAATCATTATAGGTGTTTTATTGGCTAATGCTTTCCAACCAGGTGTAGGAGTGGACATTGAATCTGCACAAAAGACTGATATTAACCAGTACGTAGAGACAAGTGAAGAACAAAGTGAGAAATCCGTTGCAGAAACGTTCCTTCATATTGTTCCAACGAACTTCTTCCAATCATTAGTGGAAGGTGACATGTTAGCCATCATCTTTTTCTCCGTGTTATTTGGATTAGGTGTAGCAGCTATTGGGGATCGTGGAAAGCCTGTTTTACAATTTTTTGACGGCGTTTCTCATGCGATGTTCCATGTTGTTAACATGATGATGAAAGTTGCTCCTATCGGGGTCTTTGCTCTCATTGGTGTAACTGTTTCTAAGTTTGGTTTAGAATCATTAATGTCTCTAGCGAAACTTGTTATTCTAGTTTACGCTGGTTTACTGTTCTTCTTAATTGTGGTTTTAGGAGCGGTTGCGAAATGGGCTGGTGTAAATATCTTTACATTAATGCGTTATTTAAAAGATGAATTGCTGTTAGCATATAGCACATCAAGTTCAGAAACGGTATTACCGCGTATTATGGGCAAATTAGAAAAAATGGGATGTCCAAAAGCTATTGTATCGTTTGTTATCCCAATTGGTTATACGTTTAACTTAGATGGATCTGTGCTGTATCAAGCAATTGCCGCTATTTTCTTGGCACAGGTTTATGGAATTGACTTAACCATTGTCGAACAGCTAACGCTAATCCTAGTGCTTATGATTACTTCAAAAGGGATGGCAGCCGTTCCAGGAACATCATTTGTTGTATTATTAGCAACGTTGGGTACGATTGGAATTCCAGCCGAAGGTCTTGCATTCATTGCCGGTGTGGACCGAATTATGGATATGGCTCGTACAGTTGTAAACTTAATGGGTAACACAATTGCAGGAATTGTTATGTCTAAGTCTGAAGGCAAGTACAATCCTATAAAAGCTAATGAAGTGATGAAACAGTCGAGAGAGGCAAAAGTAGCTAGCTAATGTATCTTCTAATCTCGTAACAATGCTTAATGCATAAGGCTACTTACCGGTTCTATTTTTATGAACAGGTAAGTAGCTTTTTTGATAATTTTTTGATTAGTTCTTTATTAATAAAGAAATTAAACCTATAATTATAGTAGGTAACAACAGATATGTTTTTAAATAAACAAGCTGAGCGTGCTCTAGTATGTGGCATGTGAGTGAATTTAGGAAGAAAGCGTGGGAGGCATTTACATATGTGGAAGAAGCGCATAGCAATTATTGTATCGATTATTGCAGCTTGTTTTTTAATTCCTTATAGCTTACCAATTGTCTTTGCATTATTAACAGCAATTGTTCTAGAAGGTCTTATTCAAAAGTTGCAGCATTCTTTGAAGTTTAGTCGAATCTATGCTGTATTAGTAGCGTTTTTATTATATGTTGTATCCATAACATTAATTGGTTTCTTTATTATTCGTACAATTGTAACGCAAGTAGTGGCTCTCTCAAAAGTTACGCCTTCTTTTGTAAAAGAGCTTTATGAAACAACAATTTATCCTAACATTATTAAGTGGAAGTATTATTCAAACGCTCTTCCTACAGAAGTCATTTCATCCATTGAAAACGCAATCGAAAGCACCATTAATTCATTGGATACACTATTAAAAGGAACCGTTGAGTTAATTATTAGCTTTGCTGCAACCGTTCCAGGCTTCCTGCTAGAATTTCTGATTTATTTAGTTGCTTTAGTATTCATTAGCTTAGAGCTACCGAACATAAAAGAAAAAGTAAAATCGTTTTTAACAGATGAAACGAAATATAAAACAAAGATTGTTATTACGCAATTAATGCAAGCAGGTGTTGGCTTCATTAAAGCTCAGATTGTATTGAGTCTTTTAACATTTGTGATGGCTTATGTTGGGCTATGGCTATTAAATGTTCCGTACACGGCTTTATTGAGTCTTTTAATCGTTATCGTTGATATTCTACCAATTCTAGGAACAGGTTCCGTTCTAGTTCCATGGGGAATATTTGCTTTAACTCAAGGTCAAGACTCGTTGGCAATTGGTCTATTTATTTTATTTGGGGTGATTACCGTCGTTCGAAGAGTTGTAGAACCAAAAGTTTTTTCAACAAACATGGGGATTTCTCCTTTAGCTGCGTTAATTAGCCTGTATATTGGATTTAAATTGCTAGGGTTTGTGGGGCTGTTTTTAGGTCCAGCTCTTGTCATCTTATATGATGCGCTTCGAAAAGTTGGCGTCATCCAAATTAACTTTAAAATTTAGGAGACTGAGACATAAGTAGTTCAGTCCTTACTATACCTGAACGATTGAGAGTTCATAACTTTTAATCGTTCAGGTTTTTTGTTGGGATTTTTTACAGAACGACTCGTTAATTCGTTAGATTGACAGCATTCGTTCTTTTTTTACTTTTCAATTAAAGGGGATTAATATACAATTATGACTTGTGAAGCTTTAAAATATCACGTTTTGTTATAGAGCAGTAAGTTAACTAAGGAGGAAGTCGTTTGTTAGAAACAATTGTTTTATCACTAGTAGAAGCGCTTAAGCAACTTTCGTATTTCGGCGTTATCTTAGCGCTAACGTTTGAATTTGTCCCAGCAGAGCTAGTCTTACCACTCGTAGGATATTGGGTATATCAAGGTGACATGAACCTTTATTTAGCTATTTTAGCAGGAACAGTTGGAGGCGTGTTTGGACCATTAACACTTTATGCTCTTGGTCGCTATGGTGGGCGTCCACTTGTCTTAAAATATGGAAAGTATTTTCTAGTAAAAGAAAAGGAAATCGATGCAGCAGATCGATTTTTTAATAAATATGGGGCAGGAGTAGCCTTTTTTGGTCGCTTTATTCCTGGAGTACGTACAGCCATCTCGCTTCCTTGCGGAATGGCAAAAATGAACGTTTGGCAATTTTCCATTTACACGTTTGTAGCGATGTTACCAATTACTGCCCTTTACGTATATCTGGGTTATAAGTTAGGCCCACAATGGGAAGATGTTGGACCTATTGTATCTCAATATATGCAGCCGATTGGAATTGGACTATTAGTTATCATTGTTATTTTCTTTATGTTTAAATATGTGAAAAAGAAATAAAAAGCATAAGGGAAAAGAGAGCGTCCAGCAAATAAGTTGTCTGGGCGCTTTATGTAGAAAGGGGAAAGCATGTGGAAACGACTGAACAGCTGGCTAAAGAATTAAAGAAGATTGAAAAGTGGGAAAAAAGTCAAAAGGGACTATTCTTTTGGGAAAAGCTGCTTCGTTTACCTTTTGCAGCGCTTGATAAAGTCACGCCTAGGTTTATCCACGAAAAAATAGAAAAGCTTCTTGACGAGGTTGCTAAGTACATTGATAACGGAGGCCAATATTTAGCTAATACTTCCGCTACGTTAGAAAAAGCATCTAAACGTTTAAAAGAAAAAGATTTAACGTTAACGGATATTCAGCAGTTATCTATTCAAGAAATGGATGAGTTAGCAAATGCCTTTGTGGAGGCACGTCAAAAAAATGCTAAAATTCAAGGTGCTACGACTGGAATTGGTGGTATCTTCACGCTGGCTATTGATGTACCGTTTGTACTAGGGCTAACTTTAAAAACGCTACAAGAAGTAGCCGTTTCCTATGGATACGCCCCGACAAAACAAGAAGAGCGTGTGTTTATGGTAAAGTGCATGCAGTTCTTATCCTCTGACATTGTAGGTAAGCGAGCAATTTTAGAAGAGCTATCAGAAGGAAAGCGAGAACAAAGCTTATCGCAGCTTCAAGGTTGGAGAGAGGTATTTACGACTTATCGAGATAACTGGGGATGGAAAAAGCTTTTTCAAATGATTCCTATAGCAGGTATGATCTTCGGTGCTTATGTAAATAAGCAGGCGATTGGAGACATTGGAGAAATAGGGACGATGCTTTATCGTAAACGCCGCATCTTAGAACGATTAGAACAAGAAAAGAATTTACAAGAGTCATAATAAGACATTTCCTGCGAAATAACATTATTTCTAGGGAAATATGTCGATAAAAAAGCATCCTTGCTACTAAGAAGGATGCTTTTTACCTTAAACAATACCGAAGAAAGTGTAAAGTGCAATGATGACAAAAACCGCTAGCGTTTTAATGATCGTAATTGCAAAAATATCTCGATATGCTTGACGGTGAGTCAAACCTGTTACTGCAAGAAGCGTAATAACAGCACCGTTATGTGGAAGTGTATCCATACCGCCTGATGCCATCGAAATAACGCGGTGCATTACTTCAGGTGGTATATTAAACTGATTAATTGCCGCTAAATACTTTTCTGACATAGCGCTTAATGCAATTCCCATACCGCCTGATGCAGAACCAGTTATACCAGCCAATGTTGTTGTAGTCACAGCACCGTTAACAAGTGGATTTGTAAATGTCTCGGAAATTCCTTTACTAATAACACCAAAGCCTGGAAGAGCAGCAATAACGCCTCCAAAACCATATTCAGCACCCGTGTTCATAGAAGCTAACAATGCCCCGCTGATACTGGTGTTAAGACCTGCTTGAAAGTTTACTTTTATCTTTTTCCAATCATACAGTAGTGTCGCAGTAATCCCTACTACTAGAGCCATTTGAACTGACCAAATAGCAAGTACAGATGAAAGCTCAACTTTTCCAAAGGAGTCAAGACCAATGGCAGTAAAATCAAAGCCATTTGGATACCAAACAGGCAAAGCCATTGTAAATACTTTATTCATAACACCTACTAAAATGAGTGGTACAAACGCTAAGATTTGACGAGGCAAGGTTGGTTTTTCACTTTTCGTACTTGTTTCTTCTTCTCCCGTTGTTACATCATTTTCTAGCTTCTCAGCTGCAGCTGCGGTTTCGTGGTCAAAGCCGTAGTACCCTTCACCAGCAGCTTCTGCTTTTTTACGACGAGCTTCTAAATACTTCATCCCTACAAGTAAGACGAAAATGGCTCCAATAATACCGAGCATCGGTGCAGCATAAATATCAGTTTTGAAGAAAGTAGTTGGAATAACGTTTTGAATCTGTGGAGTACCTGGTAAAGCATCCATTGTAAACGTAAAGGCACCTAATGCAATCGTTCCTGGAATAAGCCTTTTAGGAATATTGGCTTCTCGAAATAGATTCGCTGCAAATGGATAGATAGCAAAAACAACAACAAATAAGCTAACTCCACTATAAGTTAGAATCGCTCCCATGATGACAATAGCTAAAATTGCACGCTTTGCACCAACAACTTGTACAATTGTTTTAGCAATCGTTTCAGCCAACCCTGACATTTCAACGACTTTACCAAAAATAGCCCCTAGTAAGAAAACGGGAAAATAAAGCTTGATAAATCCTACCATCTTTTCCATAAAAATATTTGAAAAGAAAGGTAATACATAGCTTGGCTCAGTTAGCACAACAGCAAAAAGTGCACAGATCGGTGCAAATAAAATAACTGAAAATCCGCGATATGCGACAAACATTAAAAGACTAAGTGATAAAAGGATAATAACTAGTTCCATTTCAAATCCCCCCTATAGCGTTCTTTATTTTATTAAATCGATATAATCCTCCTTTTATTTTTTAAAAAAATGTAAGCGTTTACTTAATGAAATATATTTGCAAGATTTGTGCCAACTTCTAAAAATCAGACAATAATAAACAAAGTCTGGATATTTGAATAGAAATATAGAGAAGTATAATTTTCATTTCCGAAAAACCGGAATATGAGAGATGTTTACTTCCGCAAATCCGGAAAAAATCCGTTTTTCCGGAATGAAAACAATTGTACAAGGAGAATTTGGTATAATAGATAGTAGAAGCGTGTACATAGGAGGAGCGATGGTGGCTAATAAAAATCGAATTCCTGATAAATGGTTTGAAGAGATTTTAAATGTAGCAACAGAATGGATCGTTGTAGTAAATGTTCAGGGTGAAATCCTTTATATAAATAAAGCTTACTGTGAGTTTTTACATACGACTGTTGAACAAGCAATTGGACGCTCTGTTCAAGAAGTGATTGAAAACTCAAGAATGCATATTGTGACTCAAACAGGCCAAGCAGAAGTAGCTAGCATTCATTTTATTAAAGGGAATGAGATGATTGCAAATAGATATCCTTTATATGTAGACAATGAATTAGTTGGAGCTGTGGGAACGGTAATGTTTCGGAATGCTAAAGATTGGCTAGCTTATTCTGAAAAAATACAGCCTCTATTAGAAGAATTAAATTATTATAAGAAAAAACTTGAGCACGAATCGGAAAGTAAATATAGTTTTCAAGATCTTATTGGAGACAATGAAAGGTTTCTCTCGGCTAAACAGTTAGCTGAAAGAGTGGCCAACAGTAAATCTGCTGTTTTGTTATTAGGAGAATCTGGGACTGGGAAAGAATTATTTGCTCACGCAATTCACCAAGCGAGTTCGCGGTGCTTCTTTCCGCTTGTTCGAGTCAACTGTGCATCTATTCCTCAGCAACTTTTAGAATCTGAACTGTTTGGGTATGAAGAAGGTGCGTTTACAGGTGCTCGTAGAGGAGGGAAAAAAGGAAAATTTGAGCTAGCTCATAGAGGTATAATCTTTTTAGATGAAGTAGGTGATATGCCTCTTCAAATGCAAAGCAAGCTGCTGCGTGTGGTACAAGAGAAAGAGCTAGAACGAGTTGGGGGTCAAAAAACCATCGATATTGATGTGCGAATTATTGCCGCTACCCATCGAAATTTAGAAGAAATGGTGGAAAAGGGTGAGTTTCGAGAAGATTTATATTATCGCTTGAATGTTATTAAAGTTGATATCCCACCTCTTCGCGAGCGAAAAGAAGATTTACCTGAAATTGCTTATGTGCTGTTAAAAAAACTAGAGCGGCACTTTCATCGCCCTAATCTCAAATTATCAAACGAGGTGTTACAGCAGTTACAAAAGCATTCGTGGCCTGGCAATATACGTGAATTAGAAAATGTATTGGAGAGAGCTGTTAATATTTTAGATGGTCAAACTATTCTCTTATCTCATTTACCTTTATATCTTCAAGACCTTGAAGGAGGCAATCAAGATATAAAAAAAGAAAGCAAAGGCTTAGTGATGACAGAAAAGGATGAGGTCCCATCATTAAAGGACGTGGTGGCACAAGCCGAAAAAGAAGCAATCGTAAAAGCTTTAAAAAGTACGAATGGAAACAAACAGCAAGCAGCTAAGCTCTTAGAAATTGGTAAAACAAGCTTTTATGATAAATGTAAGCGATATGGAATTGATTAAAAGCATGATGCGCATAAATCATCATGCTTGTTTTGTTTAAAGCAAAAAAGTACTTTTATTTCGTTAGTTATTTACCATTGAGAGAAAGTGGTTTTACACATAAAAAATTTGCGGTATTTGTATCCAAATCAATCAATTCAATCACCTATTATTCAATGGCACGAAAATGAAAGTGCAGAAAATGCCTCACTCTATTTAATTAACACATTATTTGCAGTTCCGCATGTTAGTATTAACTTAAAGCACTTAAGCTATGAACACTCTCAGCTATTATCTTATTGGATTACATTTTGGAAGAGTCATAGCAACCTTCTAAATGTTAACTTATTAATATATTTTGTTGACATTTATCTATGGTAAATGTTAACTTTTATTTTATATAGATTAACATATTTAGAGGGAGGGGATTGCCATGAAAGCAGCCTATATAAAGGATTGGGGAAAACTAGCTAATCAGGTTATTGAAGAAGGATACACCCTAACAAAAGAAGAAGCTCATCAAATACTAACTGTTCCAGATGAACAAATTTTAAACATTATGAATGCCGCTTATCAAATTAGGCACCATTACTATGGACGGAAAGTAAAGTTAAATATGATTATTAATACAAAGTCGGGACTGTGTCCGGAAGACTGTGGTTACTGTTCACAGTCTATTATTTCAGAGGCACCAATTGATAAATATGCTTGGTTAACACAAGAAAAAATCGTTGAAGGTGCATTTGAAGCAAAGCGCCGTAAAGCGGGTACATACTGTATTGTTGCATCAGGACGTCGTCCGACGGATAGAGAAGTAGAGCACGTTATTGGTGCTGTAAAACAGATTCGTGAAGAAACGGATTTGAAGATTTGCGCCTGTTTAGGGTTTTTAAATGATGATCAAGCCTCTAGGCTAGTAGATGCAGGCGTACATCGCTACAACCATAACTTGAACACACACGCTGATCATTATGATGAAATTTGTTCTACACATAGTTATGACGATCGAGTTGATACCGTGCAAAAGTCAAAACAAGCCGGATTATCTCCTTGCTCAGGTGCTATTTTTGGAATGGGTGAGACGGAGGAGCAGCGAGTAGATATAGCTTTTGAGATAAATAGGTTAGATGCAGACTCTATTCCGTGTAATTTCCTAGTTTCAGTGCCAGGCACACCGTTAGAGAATCAAAAATCCCTTACTCCGATGCAGTGTTTAAAAATTTTAGCGATGATGAGATTTGTAAATCCGACAAAGGAAATTCGTATTTCCGGCGGCCGAGAAATTAACCTTCGCTCGTTACAACCATTAGGGCTATTTGCGGCTAACTCGATTTTTGTTGGAGATTATTTAACAACAGAAGGACAAGAGCCAACGTCAGATTGGCAGCTGATTGAAGACTTAGGGTTTGAGATTGAAGAGTGTGCACTATAAAAAGTAGAGGCTGGGACATAAGTAATTCAGCTAATGATAAACCTGAACGATTGAGAGTTTCTCACTTTTAATCGTTCAGGTTTTTTGGTTGTGAAAACAATGTTGGAAACAGGGTGGAATGGAGCGTAGGACACTCGACTCCTGCGGGGCGAAAGAGAGGGAAAACGGAGATCCCGCAGCGCAGCGAGGAAGCTCAGGTTCCTCCCCGCGGAAAGCGAGTGGCCGTAGCGCAATGGAACGAGCGTGTTCAGACAAACCAAAAAGATTGGAACAGCTAGTGTTCGTCTCTTAGAAGCAATCATTTTGTTATGTCCCAAACTCTCTTTTTTTTTGTTTACAAAACATCTATTCCATCTTTACAAAACTATACACTTTCTTCACAGTGGCTTTATATAGACAAGCTAACATAATAACTGTGAAAGACAAGTGAATAGATAACCGGTTATGAATAAGAGAAGCCATGAAAAAAACAATAGAATGAAAGATCTATCCGTTTTTTTATGGCTTTTTTATTTACTTTATCTGAGGTGATTGTACGCATGGATAGAATAAATGAATTCGAATTTTATTTAAATAGAGATCGAATGATTGCATCCGTTAAAACGCCGAAAAGTCTAGAGCTCTTTTTAGAATCAGAAGTGAAAGCGGCTTTTCTTCTTACAGGTAACATTAGCGTCATTAAAAGGTATGTAGAGCTATTAAAGGAACATGACCGCTTTGTGTTTTTACATTTGGAGAAGATAAAGGGAATTAGTTATGACAAAGAGGGTCTCAAATTTATTGCAAAGTTCGTAAAGCCTACCGGAATTGTGACAACAAAGAGTTCTCTAATCCAGCTTGCGAAAAAAGAAGGTTTGATTGCTATTCAGCGTTTGTTTTTAGTGGATACCGACGCGGTAGCAAACGGGCTGAAAGTGGTTGAAGAAATCCAGCCAGATGCTCTTGAAATTATGCCAGCTTTAATACCCGAAATGATTGAAAAGTTAAAAGTAAAAACCTCGTGTCCACTCATTACAGGAGGGCTCATTCAAAATCAACGACATATCGATCAAGCATTACAAAGTGGAGCAGTAGCAGTATCGACAGGTAGAAATTGGTTATGGAAGACACAAAATAGTCATGAATAATTGTCTAGGTCCGTAAAGTAAAAAAGGGAGTGATGATATGAAGAGAGTACAACTGCAAAATTTTAAAAAATCATATGATCAAAAAACAAATGTCATTAGCGATATCAACGTCACCATTGAAGCAGGAGAATTTTTCGTCTTGGTTGGACCATCTGGATGTGGAAAAAGCACGATGCTCCGCATGATTGCTGGACTTGAAGAAATTACAGAAGGAAATTTGTTTATTGGAGAAGAAAAAGCAAATGGCTTGTTACCAAGTCAGCGCAACTTATCAATGGTATTTCAAAATTATGCGTTATATCCGCATTTAACCGTAGAACAAAACATCACCTTTGGATTGCATACAAAGAAGATATCTAAAATAGAGCAAAGAAAGCGCTGTCAAGAAGCTGCTGAGCTTTTGGGGCTTGACCAACTTTTGAATCGTAAACCAAAACAGCTTTCTGGTGGACAGCGTCAGCGTGTTGCGCTAGCACGAGCAATTGTTACGCAGGCACCCATATGTTTAATGGATGAACCATTATCAAATCTAGATGCAAAGCTTCGTGCCAAAATGAGGTCCGAAATTCGGCAGCTTCAGCGCAAGCTAGGTATCACAATGATTTATGTAACACATGATCAAACAGAAGCTATGACAATGGCAGACCGCATGATGATTTTAAACGGTGGACATATCCAACAGGTAGGAAAGCCTTTAGATATTTATAATTCACCTAACAATACGTTCGTTGCTTCATTTATTGGAGGGCCTCCTATGAATCTAGCAACGGTACAGGTGCATTCACATCAGCTGGTCTTTGAACAGGGCCAGTCACTTTCATACCCCATGTCTATTGAATTGATGACGGAATACAAAGATTTAATCGTTGGGGTAAGACCAGAAAAAGTGAAGCTGGCAAAAGGGGAAGAGCCAAGTCTGTTAGTAAAGGTTGTAAACGTAGAAATCTTAGGAACGGAAACACTAATTACTTTTACAGTTGGTTCAACTGAACAATGGGTTGCAAGATGGAATGGTCAATGGAACATTGCTGTCGGTGATGAGATTCCGATTTATATTGATCCGAAAGATATCTTTTTATTTCACTCTGAAACCGGTGAATGCGTGCATCAAGATACAAAGCATATTACGTCACATACGGTTGAGGAGGAGTTAGCATGAGTGCTATACCAAAGCTATCAAATGCTGAGGTGATACAACAAAAGCCTGCTTCTCGAGAACGTTCATCGTTGTTAGAAGGCTTAATTTACTTATTGCCGTCTATCCTTTTATTTGGCGTGTTTCTTTTCTATCCTATGCTTCGCACGCTGTATTTAAGCCTATTTATAACAGATAGTCAAGGTGTTCCCATAAGGTTTATAGGGGTGGATAACTTTGTGAATTTACTATCGAACCCTAATTTCTTACAAAGTATGAAAGCTACCTTTTTATTTGTTTTATACACGGTCCCCATTGGGATTATTATCGCTTTATTTTTAGCTTTAATCGCCAATGAAAAGTTAAAAGGAATTGGCTTTTTTCGCACGATGTTTTCATCGACAATGGGTATGAGCGTAGCGGCATCATCTGTTATTTGGATGTTTATGTACAATCCGGCCATTGGCATTATAAATAAAGTCCTCAATACGGTAGGGGTTCAAGGAGTTCAATGGCTGCTTGATCCAAAGTTTTCGCTTATTGCAGTTTCGATTTCAACCATTTGGATGAACGTTGGTTTTACATTTTTAATTTTGCTTGGTGGGTTGCAAAATATCGATGAAAAGCTATATGAAAACGCACAAATTGCAGGGGTAAGTTATTGGTATCAACTAAGGAAAATCACAATTCCAATGCTATCTCCAACACTCTTTTTTATCATTACCGTTTCGTTTATTAACGCGTTTCAAACCTTTGGGCAAATCGACATTTTAACCAAAGGAGGTCCGACAGATTCAACAAACGTAATCGTGTACTCTATCTATAAAGATGCCTTTATCAATTATAATGTTGGATCTGCAAGTGCACAGGCCGTTATCTTATTCTTTTGCATTCTGCTTTTAACCGTCCTTCAATTTAAACTAGGCGAAAGGAAGGTTCACTATCAATGAGCAAAATCAGAAAGTTTATCACGTATACGTTGCTAATTATATCGACTTTCATTATCGTATTTCCCATTCTATACGCTTTTTCCATCAGCTTTATGACCGGGGCACAAGTACTAGAAGGAAAGATTTTACCAACTTCCTTTACGTTCGATAATTACAGAGCGGCCTTTGAGCGAGTTCCGCTTTTAAACTATTTAGTTAACAGTTTTATCGTATCCATTTCAGTTATGTTTGGTCAGATTATTGTTTCCAGTCTTGCTGCTTTTGCTTTTGTGTTTATCTCATTTAAAGGGAGAGAAGCATTATTTTTTCTCTTTATCTCCACGATGATGATACCGTGGGAAGCGACGATGGTTCCAAATTTTTTAACTGTTCAAAAGTTTGGTTGGTTAAATAGCCATCTTAGCTTAACGATTCCGTTTTTTGCTTTAGCGTTTGGAACGTTTTTATTACGACAACAGTTTAAGACAATCCCTCATGAACTGTATGAAGCTTCTCAAGTTGCTGGAATTAGTCGATTCCGATTTTTTTGGAAGGTCGTACTACCAGTTTCAAAGACGAGCTTAGTTACATTAGGAGTCTATAGCTTTTTAACGACTTGGAACATGTACTTGTGGCCACTTCTTGTTACCAACACTGAAGAGGCACGAACAGTACAAATTGGTTTAAAGCAAATGCAAACACAAGAGATTTCAACTGATTGGGGGGTGGTGATGGCAGCGGTTGTTGTGGTGATTTTACCGACATTATTACTTCTATTCTTAGGTCAAAAACGACTTCAAAAAGGTCTTACACAAGGTGCAATTAAATAAGGGAGTGACAGTGATGAAAAAATGGTTAGCAATACTTAGTGCTTGTATGTTAATGCTTGTTGCAGCGTGTTCAAACTCGAGTAGTGGTTCTGAAGTACAAGAAACAAAGAAAACAGAGGATGGTAAAACAGAAGTTGTCTTTTGGCATGCGATGAGTGGTGACTTAGAAAAAGTTTTAAATACGATGGTAGACGATTACAATAAATCACAGGATGAAGTAGAAGTAAAACCAATGTTTCAAGGAACGTATGAAGAGTCATTAACAAAATTCAACACGGTAGCAGGCACAAAAGATGCGCCTGCTGTTATGCAAACATTTGAAGTAGGAACAAAATATATGATTGATAGCGGGAAAATTCAGCCTGTTCAGAAGTTTATTGATGAAGAAAACTATGATACCTCTCAGTGGGAACAAAATATTTCAAGCTACTATCAAGTAGATAGTGAACAGTATTCAATGCCTTTTAATTCGTCAACGCCTGTTCTTGTTTATAACAAAGATGCATTTAAAGAAGCTGGGTTAGATCCTGAAAAAGCACCAACGACTTATGATGAGCTACAAAAAGCAGCAGAAAAATTAACAAAGAAAAAAGGAAATCAAACAACGCAGTACGGGTTCTCTATTTTAAATTATGGTTGGTTTTTTGAAGAGCTAGTAGCTGCACAAGGCGGTTTGTATGTTGATAATGAAAACGGACGCAACGGTAACGCTGAGAAAGCAGTATTTAATGGAAAAGAAGGGTTAAACGCTTTTAATCTGATTTCAGATATGTATAACGACGGTACTTTTTATAATGTAGGTCAGAATTGGGATGACATTCGAGCCGCGTTCCAATCGAAGAAAGTTGCGATGTTCTTAGATTCATCAGCAGGTGTCAAAACGTTGATTGATAATGCGCCGTTCGAAGTGGGGGTAGCCTATTTACCAGTTCCAAAAGAAGAAGATCGCCAAGGTGTTATTATTGGGGGAGCTTCTTTATGGATGTCGAATGGAATCAGTGAAGAAACGCAAAAGGCAACATGGGATTTTATGAAATATCTTGCAACACCTGAAGCTCAGGCAAAATGGCATGTAGAAACAGGGTATTTTGCTATTAATCCAAAAGCATACGAGCAAGATATTGTAAAAAAGGAATGGGAGAAATATCCTCAATTAAAAGTAACGGTTGACCAATTGAGCCAGACAAAGCCGTCTCCAGCAACACAAGGTGCGCTGATTTCTGTTTTCCCAGAATCTCGTCAGAAAATTGTATCGGGGATGGAAAGTTTATATCAGGGTGTTAAACCACAAGAAGCTTTAGATCGAGCAGCAGAAGAGACCAATCGTTCTCTTGAAGCAGCGAATCAAAAATAAGAAATGGTATAAGGCCCGTTTATGAAAAATCAAGCGGGCTTTTATTCTACATAATAAGGGGAATCGGTATGATCAAAAAAACAAAGGTGTATGCTCATAGAGGGTTTAGCAGCCAATTTCCAGAGAATACGATGCGAGCATTTGAAGAAGCTAGGCAGAGAAACGTAAGTGGTATTGAATTAGACGTACAGCTCACAAAAGATGGAGAAGTCGTTGTTATTCATGATGAAGAAATAAATCGAACTACTAATGGTATCGGCTATGTTCAAGACTTTTTCTTAAAGCAAATTATTTTATTTGATGCCGGAACTTGGTTTCATAAGGCGTTTCACCAGGAGGCTATTCCTACGCTTCGAGATGTGTTTGAATGGATAGTTAGTACAAAGAGTCAGTTAACCCTTAATATTGAGTTAAAAAATGATGTGATAGCGTATGAAGCTCTGGAAGAAAAGGTGCTAGAGCTTATAGAAGAGTATGAGCTTGTGAACCAAGTCATTATCTCATCTTTTAACTACAAAAGCTTGGTGAAAGTTAGGTCTATACATCCACATATTTCACTAGGATTTCTATTTGAAGGAATCGATAACAAAGCGGTTGAAAAAGCTTTGACTATTCAGGCAAGTGGCCTTCACTGTGAGCCTCAGTATGCATTTTCAGCAGAAGGAAAAAGAGCACAAGCGTCTGGACTAGAGCTTCGCGTATATACGGTTAACGACAAGCATTTGTTTCTTCAGCTTATCAATGAAGGTGTAGAGGTTATTATGACGGATGATTTGGAAATGAGTAGCAGGATATAAGTAAATGAGAAAGGCTGGGACATAATTATTTCAGTTGATGAGATATCCAAACTGTTGAGAGGTAAATCCTTTTGGTAGTTCGGATATTTTTGTTGGTTTCGAAAATAAGTTAAAAAACTATTAGAATAGAAGGATTGTCTGTAGCATGATGGAACGAATTTGTTCTTACAATCTAACTATTATAGAGACGTCATGATTCGTATTTGAGAAAGAATCATTTAGTTATGGCCTAGCCTCTTTTCAAGTTGCACAAATGCAACTTCTTTTCCACAAAACTAAATAGTTTAATAGGATCTATTTACGTGTTAAGAGTCAACAATGTTTCTATAGACCCACACGAAACTCGTTTGGTACACTAGTTTTGCTCATTTTGTTGAGAAAGGTTGCGAACAGTGTGGAAAATTATTATGAACAAGCTCAAAAAGGTGCATGGGTTAGCATTGTCTCATATATTACATTATCAATTTGTAAGTTAGTCATTGCATTCATTACTAGTTCATTCGCTTTAAAAGCGGATGGTTTAAATAACGTAACGGATATTGTTGCTTCAATCGCTGTATTAGTTGGATTGAAAATCTCTCAAAAGCCTCGAGATCATGATCATCCATATGGACATTCGCGTGCAGAGCATATCGCTTCTTTAATCGCGTCATTTATTATGATGGTTATTGGTTTACAAGTTCTTGCTGATGCAGGACAATCTATCTTTCTAAAAGAAGTGGAAGCTCCTAATCTGTTAGCTGCATGGGTAGGGCTGGCAGCCGCAGTTATTATGTTCTTTGTCTATCGTTATAACATTATGCTTGCTAATAAGCTAAACAGTCAGTCGCTTCGAGCCGTAGCAAAAGATAATTTATCAGATGCATTAGTCAGCATTGGCGCTGTTATTGGAATTGTCGGCTCTCAGTTTGGATTACCGTGGATTGACTTGGTAGCAGCTATCATTGTTGGACTCATCATTTGTAAGACGGCTGTAGAAATCTTTAAAGAAGTGACACATTCCCTTACAGACGGGTTTGATCAAGAGCAGTTGTTGCATTATAAAGAAGTTATTTCTGAAGTTCACGGAGTTAATGAAGTTCACGATGTTAAAGCAAGAATGCTAGGGAATCACGTTGTTTTAGATGTAACGGTGAAGGTCGATCCTTATCTAGATGTCATTAATAGTCATCAAATTGCTGATAAGATAGAACATATGATGAGCGACGAGTATCAAATTAAAGATACGCTGGTACATATTGAGCCGGATGTATCAAGAAAGTTAACGTGAAAAGAGTGTTTTTCTTTAGGGAAAGCACTCTTTTTTCTTTTGAGAAAAATTGATTGTTAGAAAAAAGTATTTTAAAACTCTTCACATTTTCAGACAAGTATCCGTTATAAAAGAGGACAGTGAATTAATGAATGTAATGTAGAAGGGTGAGAGCATGAAAAAATTAAGCACCAAAATGATTTTATTCTTCACATCGATTATCATCATCTTATTATTGCTGGTTTCAGGAATTGTTTATCAATTTACGAAAAAGCAAATTGAACACGATGTGCAGGTACAATCACAAACGCTCGTGGGAGAGCTCAAAACAAATATCGGTAATTATTTGAAAATGTATAGTCGTAAAGTAGCTGAGTATAGTGAAAACGACGTACTGGTTAATTTTCTAAAAGAAGAAAAAGAGCCACAAAAAGACAGCTACTTTAGCTGGCAAACGGTTCAAAAGGAATTTCAGCAAGTCAGTGAAAAATATCCAAATATGGCGCTTCAGTATATTGGAACAGAAAATAAAGGAATGTACACGGTTCCGACGCTAGAATATGATGCAGACTATGATCCAACTGCTAGACCTTGGTATAAACAAGCCGTTGAAAGTCCTGGAGAAGTTATTTATACAGAGCCTTATGAAGATGCATCTACTGGCAAAACTGTCGTGACTATTGCTAAAACCATTGATGATCCCAAAACAAATCAACGCTTGGGTGTTATAGCAATGGACTTAGAGCTGAACGCATTAAACAGCATGATTACAGAAGCTGAAGTGAATTATGGTGGATACGGCTTTTTATTTGACCGACAAGGTGTCGCATTGGCTCATCCTACAGAAACAGGAAACAACTTGAGACAAGAAGAGTTTATGGATGCTGTTTATGCAAAGGATAAAGACTTCATTCGCTATGAGTTTAAAGGAGAAGAGCGTGTTTTAGCTTTTGATACAATCGAAGACACGGGATGGAAAATAGGAAACGCCTTTATTTATGATGAGATGCTCAGCAGTGACAAGCAACTTCTGAACATCATTATGATTATCGCGGCTGTTGGGGTCTTATTATCAATCCTACTAATCTTCTTTATTTCAAAAAGCATGACAAAGCCAATCGTTCGATTAAAAGAAGAAGTTGCGAAAGTAGCAGAGGGAGATTTAACGGTTCATATTGAAACCAAATCTAAAGATGAAATTGGTCAACTGACCAATTTGTTCAACGTGATGGTAGGGCGCAATCGCCAATTGATTGCAGCCGTTCAAGAATCTGTGGAAACAGTCAAGGTTTCTGTGGAAAATTTAAGTGCAGTATCAGAAGAAGCGACGGCATCTAGTGAAGAGATAGGAAGAGCGATTCATGAAATTGCAAGCGGAGCGACGCAGCAGGCTTCTGATGCTGATTCAACCAACCATAAAACGATGAGTTTATCAGCTCAAATTGAGCAGGTAATTGACAAAAATACGAAGATTAATACGCTAACTAATGAAGCCATTCAAGCAAATACGCATGGCTTACATCAAGTACAGTCGCTGCGTGAACAAACGAATCAATCTGCTAAAACGATTGAATCAGTTCAAGTTGTTATCAATGAACTGACGGATAAAATGCAAGAAATTGAATATGTTATTCATACGATTAATGATATTTCAGATCAAACAAATTTACTTGCGTTAAATGCGAGCATTGAAGCTGCTAGAGCAGGGGAACATGGAAAAGGGTTTGCTGTAGTGGCGGAAGAAGTACGTAAATTGGCTGAACAGTCATCTACTGCAACAGAGAAGGTTCGTCAAACAATTGCTAGTATTCAAAAAGAAGTTGCCGTGGCTCGTCAAGAATTTGATCACACAAAAGAGCTTTCAGTAGCGCAAGAAGGAGCTGTAACGGATACAGAGCAATCGTTCCATGATATCGCTCAAAATATTGAACAGGTCGTTACATCCATTCAAGATGTAATGAATAATATGCAAGAAATTGATACCCATAAAGATGGTGTGGTAGCATCGATTCAAAGTATTGCTGCCATAGCGCAACAGTCAGCTGCAGGAACAGAAGAAATTACTGCATCGACTGAAGAGCAAATTCGAGCTATTTCCACCGTGTCTGAATCAGCTGAACATCTTCAAGAGCTAAGTGAAGGGCTAATGAAAATGATTCATCAATTTAAAATTGAAGAGAGCGCAAAAGCAGAATAAACAGCTAAAAAGCACAGCCTCACAGGCTGTGCTTTTTAGTGTCAAATTCAGCTAGCTTTTTGAATGGATTCAGCTTTGGGTTTCTTAGAAGTAAAGCGATTAACTAATTGTGAAATCGCTCCGTCTCCAGTTACGTTACACGCTGTTCCGAAGCTGTCTTGAGCCATGTATAGTGCAATCATGAGAGAAGCCATCGTCGCATCAAAACCTAGCATTGTTTGCAGTAAACCTAAAGAAGCCATAACGCCACCACCTGGTACACCCGGTGCAGCAATCATTGTAACACCTAACATTAAAATGAAAGGTAAGACTGTCCCAAACGCCACTTCTGTACCATTGATGTACAGTACCGCCATTGCACATGAAACAATGGTAATAGTGCTTCCTGACAAGTGAATCGTTGCTAGTAATGGAATTGAAAAATCAGCTACTTTATCGCTTACTCCGTTCTTTTTCGCACGTTCCATTGTAACGGGAATTGTTGAAGCGGATGACTGCGTACCAAGTGCTGTAAAATAAGCTGGCATCATATTTTTTAATAAAGCAAGCGGGTTTTTCTTAATCAACGTGCCAGATACACTGTATTGAATAAGTAAAATAGCAAAATGCAGAATTAAAATCATCAAAAATACCTTTGCAAAAACGCTCACAATTGTTTGCACTTGACCACCTTGTGTCATGTTAGCGAAAATCCCCAGAATGTGAATGGGCAATAAAGGAATAATGACTTTACCGATGAGTAGTTCCACAACCGAACGGAAATCAATCATTACTTTTTTTAATGAATCATTTTTAATAGCGGCCATGCCTAGCCCCAGAGTAAAAGCTAAAACAAGTGCTGTCATCACTTCCATTGGAGCCGGAATTTCAAGCTCTAAGAAAGGTTTTAATAATGCTTTCTCAGGGTTTTCAAACGCAGAGGATTGAATGGAGTTATTCAACATAACCGGATATAAATTATGGGCAACAAGATAAGCCAATAATCCAGCTATTGCTGTGGATCCATAGGCTAGAGCAGTTGTTAATCCGAGATACTTTCCTGCTCCCTTTCCAATCTCTCCGATTCCTGGAGCAATGAATGCAAGAATAATGAGAGGAATTGCAAATTCTAAAAAGTTTCCAAATATTTCATTAAACGTAGCGAATATACGAACAAACCATCCCGGCATAAAGCTTCCGATTACAACACCGGCAAAAATGGCCAGAATAATCCGTGGTAAAAGCCCAATTTTTTTCATGATGTCCTCCTGTGAAGTACAAATGTTTTCTAAGAATGTATTATACAGAAAGAGTAACGAAATGTTAAGAGGAAATTTTGTTCAGGGCAAAGATAAAACAGCTTTGTTCTACACGCTTAGTGTTGAACAAAGCTGTTTTATCTTTAAAAATACTGGTTGTAAGGAATTAACGGAGCTTGATTCGTTTTTGCTGTTATGCAAATATGTTCATCTGTAAACGGGTGCCAAAAGGCTAGTTTAAAGGCATGTAAAGCTTGCTGTTGACCACTTTGTTTGCGTCCACCATACAAGGTGTCACCGATTAAAGGATGGCCAATAAAACTTAAATGCACGCGAATTTGATGCGTGCGTCCACTTTCAAGCATAAGTGAGACGAGCGTTTCGTTTTTTGACTTATTTTGTGTCAACACTTGAAAATGAGTAACTGCAGCTTGCCCGGATTTTGAGACTCTTCGCCTTGTAGAGTGATGACGGTCTTTCCCAATTGGTTCTGAAATTGTTCCTTGTTTTCTAGCAAATAGTCCATGTGCAAGAGCAACGTATGATCGCTTAATTTTTCTCTGCGCAAGCAGTTGGTCGAATACAGAACTAGCAATACGGTGTTTTGTAAATAGAATAGCTCCTGACGTATCGCGGTCAAGCCTATGAACGTGTCGGGGTTTTGTATATAAACCTTGCTTAGAAAAATAATAAGCAGCGGCATTTAACAGCGTCTTAGTATCCTCAGGAGATGAAGGGTGCGTATCCAGGCCCTGCGGTTTATTTATAATTAACACATGAGGGTCTTCATACAAAATCTCAAGCTGCAGAGGATACGGCTTAATCGTATGCTCTTCTGGACTGTAAAGATGAAGGTCGGCTTTATCTCCTTCTTGTAGCACGTAATTCCACGATAGCGTTTCCCCGTTTATTTTGATGCTTTTATTCATTCGAAATAAATGCAGCGTTTTTTTAGGAAGATGCCACTTTTCTTTTAAATATTCTTCAATTGTTAACTGATTGTCTTGCTTAGTAATGGGAATTGTTACCCATTCACTCTGTACATTCACGCTTATCTCATCCTTTTCTTTCATGAATTATGGTAGATTTCAACAAGTGCGGAAGTTCCTTTTTTTAGGAGGAAATAACTACCTTACCTTCTTTGTTTTTATTTATGTTATCCTACGTATATAAACTTGTTTTATAAAAGGAGGGGCAACGTTGAAAATTGCATGTGCAGCTCCAGCTGAGATGGAACATTACATAGAAGAATTAACGGAACAACTTCTATACGATTTATTACCTCAATATGTATCAGATGAACGGCTACAGCATATTCATAATCATTATTTACTTGGTCATCATGATGAGTCTAACCCATTATATAATGGATTACTTGATGAAGCATTGCAAGTCATTAGTAGTTTACAAACGGTTATTGCTTTAGTTGAATCGATTCAACATCGTCCAATTGAAAAGAGTGATCGTGATCGATTCAGTAAAAATGTTAGAATACTCAGTAAATTTGGGTTTATCTTTCCTTTATCTATTGAACTATTTGAACGAGAAAATTTACTTGTATCCTATTCACAGACCTCATCGCAAACTGAATATTATCATTAAAATAGGAGCATCCGCTGGATGTTCCTTTTTAGGATGTTGAATAGTTAGAATTTTTAATTTTGTTTAATATAATGAAAAAAAGGGAAACTAAATTCTCAGTTATGTGCGAAAGAGGGTTGTTAAATATGTCAACAATAGATTTGTCAAAGTTTGAGAAAAAAATGATTATCCGAAACATTAAACACTCTGATATAGATGCAATTTTAGCACTTCAAAAACTATCATTCCCAGGGATGGAGCCGTGGAAGCGTGAACAGTTAGAAAGCCACCTAGAAATTTTTCCAGAAGGTCAAATTTGCGCAGAGTTTGACGGTGAAATTATTGGTTCATGTTCAAGCTTGATCGTCAACTTTGATGAGTATGATGACCAGCATACATGGGATGATATTACAGACGAAGGGTATATTACAAATCATAATCCAGAAGGCTATAACCTATATGGGATTGAAGTGATGGTTCATCCAAATTATCGAGGCATGAAAATTGGACGACGACTATATGAAGCGCGCCAAGATTTAGCACGTGAACTGAACTTAAAGAGTATTATTATTGGGGGGCGCATTCCTAACTACCATAAGCATTCAGGAGAAATGTCCCCTCGTGAATATGTAGAACAGGTAATTCATCATAAAATCTATGACCCTGTTTTATCGTTTCAATTAATGAACGGTTTTACTTTGATGCGCATCAATCCTGGCTACCTGCCAGATGATTTAGCTTCTAATAAATACGCAACGCTCATGGAATGGAATAACGTAGACTATGTACGACGTTCAAAGCGTCATTTTAAAACATCATTCCCAGTGCGTATTTGTGTTGTGCAGTATATGATGAAGCAAATCAATTCGTTTGAAGAATTTGCTACTCAAGTGGAGTACTATACAGACGTTGCGTATGATGCAAAAGCAGATTTTTGCGTATTCCCAGAAATATTCACAACGCAGCTTATGTCATTTTTAGATGAGCAAATTCCAAGTAAAGCAATTCAGCGCCTTACAGAGTACACGGAAGAATATATTGAGCTTTTTACAGGGTTAGCTGTAAAATACAACGTAAACATTATTGGCGGTTCACACTTTGTTGAAGAAGATGACGGTGATATCTTTAATATTGCGTATTTATTCCGCAGAGATGGAACAATTGAGAAACAGTATAAAGTTCATATTACGCCAAATGAACGCAAATGGTGGGGCATTAGTCCAGGAAATGATGTCGAAGTATTTGATACAGATTGCGGGAAAATCGCGATCCAAATTTGCTACGATATTGAGTTCCCTGAACTGGCACGTATCGCAACGGATAAAGGAGCTAACATTATCTTTACACCTTTCTGTACGGAAGACCGTCAAGGTTACTTACGTGTTCGCTATTGTTCTCAGGCACGCGCTGTGGAAAACCAAATCTACACCGTAATTGCAGGAACAGTAGGGAATTTACCAGAAACGGAAAATATGGATATTCAATACGCGCAATCAGCTATCTTTGCCCCTTCCGATTTTGAGTTTGCAAGAGATGGTATTGTAGGGGAATGTAATCCAAATATTGAGATGGTTGTGATTGGGGACGTTGATCTTGAGATTTTACGCAGACAGCGCCAGTCAGGAACAGTTCGTCAGTTAAAAGATCGTAGACATGACGTCTATAATATTAAATATAAAAAGTAAATTATTTTACACCATGCAAATGCATGGTGTTTTTTTTGCTCATCTTTTGTCATAATATAAAGAAATAAATAAACAGAGTGAGGGGAAAACATGAGTTTTCATGGACAATCCGTTTTGCCTGCTGTACGTGATATGAAGCAGTTGGAACGTTTTTTAGCAAGTGAATATGAGTATGGCGTTTTGTTAGATAACCAAGTGGGATTACTGCGAGGCATTATGAAAGAAGTTCATCGTCATCAAAAAAAAATGATTATTCATCTCGATTTAATACATGGCCTAAAGCAAGATGAATATGCAGTTGACTTTCTATGTCAAGAATTGAAGCCAGCTGGCATTATCTCCACTCGTACCAACGTGATCTTAAAAGCGAAACAGCGAGGTATTTATGCCATTCAGCGCGTCTTTTTGCTAGATAGTACAGCCCTTAAGAAAAGCTATGAGCTCATTAAAAAGGTCGAGCCAGATTTTATTGAGCTGCTACCAGGGATTATTCCATCACTTCTTAAAGAGGTAGCGGAAGAAACCGGGATACCAGTTCTCGCAGGTGGTCTTATTCGAACGGAAGAAGAAGTAAAGAATGCAATCGCTGCAGGTGCAGCTGCAGTCACTACTTCGAATAAACAATTGTGGAATACATTTAAATAAAGAGTTATGAAGTTTGAATTTTTTGTCGGAAATGTATTGACAACGCTTTCAATGGCTAGTAAACTTGTAAACAAGTTAATACATGTGACGGAGAATAGGAGATCCACGATATAGCTCTTTAAATTTATATACATGAATTTAGAGGGAAGTATGGTGGATTTTTTTATTCTCTTATCGTTGTAAACGGTTTCTTATTAGACCGAAGGAGGGTTTTTATATGAGTCCATTTTTAGGTGAAGTAATTGGCACGATGATTTTAATTATATTAGGTGCTGGGGTTTGTGCCGGCGTTAATTTAAAAAAATCATATGCAGCAAATTCAGGTTGGATTGTTATTACGTTTGGTTGGGGACTAGCTGTTGCAATGGCTGTATACGCAGTTGGTAACATTAGTGGTGCTCACTTAAATCCAGCTGTAACAATTGGATTAGCCATTGTCGGAGATTTTTCGTGGAAGGAAGTACCACTTTATATACTAGCACAAATGATTGGTGCAATTTTAGGAGCAACATTAACATATTTACACTATCTACCGCATTGGAGAGAAACAGCTGACCAAGGAACAAAATTAGGTATTTTTGCAACAGGGCCAGCTATCCCAAATCCATTTTCAAACTTATTAAGTGAAACAATTGGCACATTTATTCTAGTGGTTGGCTTATTAACAATTGGAGCAAACGAGTTTACAGAAGGATTAAACCCATTAATTGTAGGTTTTCTTATTATAAGTATTGGTTTATCACTCGGTGGTACAACTGGTTATGCTATTAACCCTGCACGTGACTTAGGTCCCCGTATTGCACATGCAATTTTACCGATTGCAGGAAAAGGATCATCAAACTGGGGTTACGCTTGGGTACCTGTGTTAGGACCTGTAATAGGTGGATCGTTAGGAGCAGTATTTTACCTTGCAGCATTTAAAAACCAAACAGGCAGTGCATTATGGATTGTATTAACAATTGTAGTAATAGTATTTGCAGGAATATATGGTTTATCAAAAGAAAAAAATGCACCAGGAATGGTAAAGAAAAGCGCTATTAAATAAATGAATGCGTTTTAATCAGAGCCAGAGTAAAATAAAAGAAATGATACGAAAAGGGGAAATAAAATATGGAAAAATACATTTTATCATTGGACCAGGGAACAACAAGCTCTCGTGCAATGTTATTTAATAAAAAAGGAGAAATTGTTCACGTTGCTCAAAAAGAGTTTACTCAATACTTTCCTAATCCAGGTTGGGTAGAGCATAATGCTAACGAGATTTGGGGCTCTATTTTATCAGTTATCGCTTCTTGTTTATCAGAATCAGGGGTAACGCCTAAACAAATTGAAGCAATTGGAATTACAAATCAGCGTGAAACAGCAGTTGTGTGGGAAAAAGCAACAGGTAAGCCGGTTTATAATGCAATTGTATGGCAATCTCGTCAAACAGCAGGCATTTGTGAAGAGCTGAAAGAAAAAGGATACAACGATACGTTTCGTTCAAAAACAGGTTTGTTAATTGATGCGTACTTCTCAGGTACAAAAGTAAAATGGATTTTAGATAATGTTGAAGGTGCACGCGAGAAAGCTGAAAACGGTGAGCTTTTGTTCGGTACAATTGATACATGGCTGATTTGGAAGTTATCTGGAGGAAAAGCTCATGTAACCGATTACTCGAATGCGTCTCGTACACTAATGTTTAATATTTACGATTTACAATGGGATGATGAGCTATTGGATATCTTATCAGTGCCAAAATCAATGTTACCTGAGGTCAAGCCATCATCAGAAGTGTATGGGCATACGGTTGATTACCATTTCTTTGGTCACCACATTCCAATTGCAGGAGCAGCAGGGGACCAGCAAGCAGCTTTATTTGGACAAGCATGCTATGAAAAAGGAATGGCGAAGAACACGTATGGAACTGGGTGCTTCATGTTAATGAACACGGGTGAAAAAGCCGTTAAGTCTGATCATGGGCTTTTAACAACGCTAGCTTGGGGCGTAGATGGAAAAGTTGAGTATGCACTAGAAGGAAGTATCTTTGTAGCTGGTTCTGCCATTCAGTGGCTTCGCGATGGGCTGCGCATGTTTAAGGATGCAAAAGAAACAGAAAAATATGCTAATCGCGTAGATTCAACAGATGGTGTATACATGGTTCCTGCTTTTGTAGGTCTGGGCACACCGTATTGGGATAGTGATGTTCGCGGTGCCATGTTTGGCTTAACGCGAGGTACAAAAAAAGAGCATTTTATTCGAGCTACGCTAGAAGCATTAGCATATCAAACAAAAGACGTGCTAAGCGCAATGGAAGCTGATTCAGGCATTACATTAAAAACCCTTCGTGTAGACGGTGGAGCAGTTAAAAACAACTTCTTAATGCAGTTCCAAAGCGACTTGTTAAACGTGCCGGTTGAGCGTCCTGAAATTAATGAAACAACGGCGTTAGGAGCAGCTTATCTTGCAGGTCTGGCTGTAGGCTACTGGAAAGATCGCGAAGAGATTGCGCAGCAGTGGAATATGGAAAAGTCGTTTGAACCTGATATGGAAGAAAGCCGTCGTGAGGACTTATATGCAGGTTGGAAAAAAGCAGTTAACGCAGCGATGGCGTTTAAATAAAAGTAAATGTAAATATTGTTATTTTGCGTTTTAAAATTGAAAAATTCCTACTGAGATAGAGGAAAAACCTTTAAAATGAATCATGGTTATGCTATACTAAAAACAAGTTAATAATTTGGTTGGAGAATCGGAGAGACCACGAATCCATATGTTATACATATGCGATTTGTGGTCTCTTTTTTTAGATAACTGTAAAAAAATGAAAAAAGAAAAGGGGAATGACAAATGTTTTCAAGCAAAACGCGTGTAAATAAATTAGAAGAAATGACAACTCAAAAATATGATTTACTTGTTATTGGTGGAGGTATTACAGGATCAGGAATTGCTTTAGATGCAGCAAATCGCGGAATGAAAACAGCATTAGTTGAGATGCAAGACTTTGCATCTGGAACATCAAGTCGTTCGACAAAGCTCGTGCACGGTGGTCTGCGTTATTTAAAACAGTTTGAAGTTAAAATGGTTGCGGAAGTTGGGAAAGAGCGTGCAATTGTGTATGAGAATGGTCCGCACGTAACAACACCAGAGTGGATGCTACTACCGTTTCATACAGGAGGTACGTTCGGAAAGTACTCAACATCTGTAGGACTACGCGTATATGATTATCTAGCAGGTGTTAAACGCTCTGAGCGCCGTAAAATGTTCAGTGCTGAAGAAACATTAAAGCGTGAGCCTCTTGTAAAGTCACAGGACTTAAAAGGTGGCGGCTATTATGTTGAATACAAGACAGATGATGCACGACTAACAATTGAAGTAGCGAAAGAAGCAGCAAGTCGCGGTGCAGATTTAGTGAACTACACAAAAGTAGAGGAATTTATTTACGACAACGGAACGGTTATTGGCGCAGTTGTTGTTGATCAAATCACGAAAAAATCGTACAAAATTCATGCGAAAAAAATTGTTAACGCAGCTGGTCCTTGGGTTGATTCTCTACGTGAAAAAGACAATTCAAAAAAAGGAAAGCAGTTACAGTTAACAAAAGGCATTCACTTAGTAATTGATCAAAAGCGTTTTCCACTGCAACAAGCTATTTACTTTGATACACCAGATGGGCGGATGGTGTTTGCTATCCCGCGTGATGGTAAAACGTACGTTGGAACAACGGATACAGTTTATAAAGAAGATGCAAGACATCCACAAATGACTGTGAAAGATCGTGAATACGTAATTGAAGCAATCAATTACATGTTCCCAACAGTAAACATTACTGTTGATGACGTTGAATCAAGCTGGGCTGGTGTGCGACCATTAATTCATGAAGAAGGAAAAGATCCATCTGAGATTTCACGTAAAGATGAAGTATGGACATCACATTCAGGTCTAATTACGATTGCTGGAGGTAAGTTAACTGGGTATCGCAAAATGGCAGAGCTTGTGGTAAACACAGTTGCAGAGCAGTTAAAAGCAGAAGGAGCTACGTTTAAGCCAAGTCAAACAAAAAATTTACCAATTTCTGGAGGATATGTGGGTGGTTCTAAAAACTTCCCGAAATTTGTCGAGGAAAAAGTGAAAGTTGGCGTAGAGCTGGGGTTGTCACCTGAAGCAGCTACAAAGCTTGTTAAGCGTTATGGTTCTAACATTGATGTATTATATCGCTACATGACAGACTACAAGGATAAAATGAAGGCAAGTAACTTACCGACAAGCGTATTTTTACAAGTACAGTATGGAATAGAAGAAGAGATGGTGACAAAGCCAATCGATTTATTTATCCGTCGTACAGGCGCGTTATTCTTTGATATTGCTTGGGTTCGTGAGTGGAAAGAAGCCGTTATTAAATACATGGCACAAGAGCTAAGCTGGACGCCTCAGCAAACGTCTGAGTATAGCCAAGAGCTTAACAAACATTTACATGATGCAGTTGTGCCAGTTGATGAAAAAGGTAGCCAAATCGCTGATATTTCATGATACAATAGTACTGTATTTCAATAATTGTCAATTGCGTAAGAAGTAATAGCAGGAAATTCGATTCTTTCATCGGATTTTTATCATATTGCGTTACAATATTGACAAGGTATGACATGTCATTTTAAAGGGAAAGGCGACATTTGTCGTTTTTCTCTTTTCATACATAAAGGTATTGATGAGGAGGCTTTTTTCATGAACTGGAAGCAAGTATACACATCTTGGATTGAAAATGTACATTTAGATGAAGAGTTAAAGGAAGCGTTAGCAAACATTAAAGCGGATGAGAAACAGCTGGAAGATTGTTTCTATAAAAACTTAGAGTTTGGTACAGGTGGAATGCGTGGCGAAATTGGTCCAGGTACTAACCGTATGAACCTGTATACAATTCGTAAAGCATCAAAAGGATTTGCAGACTACATTGCTGCTGCAGGTGAAGAAGCGAAAACGCAAGGAGTTGTTATCGCTTACGATTCAAGACATAAATCGCCAGAATTTGCGATGGAAGCTGCTAAAACGCTTGCAACTGAAGGGATTAAAACATACGTATTTGATGAGCTTCGCCCAACGCCGGAGCTATCTTTTGCAGTTCGTCAATTAGGTGCTTTTGGTGGGATTGTTATTACAGCGAGTCATAATCCCCCTGAGTACAACGGTTATAAAGTATATGGTCCAGATGGTGGTCAGCTGCCTCCAAAAGAAGCAGATGAGCTTGTAGGATACGTAAATGCTGTTGAAAACGAACTTGAGCTGTCAGTAAAAGAAGAGCGAGAGTTAAAGTCAGCTGGTTTGATTGAAATGGTTGGTGCTTCCATAGATGAAGCGTATAATGAGAAGCTCAAAACCATCTTATTAAATCCTAGCTTAGCACAAGAGATAGGTCCAGAATTAAAAGTGGTCTTTACACCACTTCACGGTACGGCTAATAAACCGGTTCGAAAAGCGTTAGAAACAATCGGTTATACGAACGTAACTGTTATTGCAGAACAAGAGTTACCAGATCCTAATTTCTCAACAGTAAAATCACCGAATCCTGAAGAGAAAGCAGCGTTTGAATATGCTGTGAACAAAGGAAAAGAAATCGATGCAGATTTATTGATTGCTACAGATCCAGATGCCGATCGATTAGGAATTGCTGTGAAGGATTCAAGCGGTGAATATGCATTGCTGACAGGAAACCAAACGGGAGCAATTTTACTTCACTACTTGCTTTCTCAGAAAAAAGAACAAGGTGTGCTTCCTGAAAACGGTGTTGTATTAAAAACAATCGTAACATCAGAAATAGGAGCTGAGATTGCTCGTTCGTTTGGCTTACATGTTGTCGACACGCTAACAGGGTTCAAGTTTATTGGAGAAAAAATCAAGCAATACGAGCAAACAGGGGAATACGAATTCCAATTTGGTTATGAAGAAAGCTATGGTTATTTAATTGGTAGCTTTGCACGTGATAAAGATGCGGTGCAAGCTGCTGTGTTAGCAGTTGAAGTATGCGCGTATTACAAAAAGCAAGGTATGACGCTTTACGAAGCACTTCATCAAATTTTTGAAACATACGGTTTCTATCAAGAAGGATTAAAGTCATTAACGTTAAAAGGAAAAGAAGGATCTGAACAAATTCAACATATTCTTGCGACGTTTAGAAATGAGCCACCAAAAGAGATTGCAGGTCTTAAAGTATCTGTTCTTGAAGACTATACGCTAGGAACTCGTCAGTTTGTTGAAAGTGGAAAAGTAGAAGATATTGAGCTTCCAAAATCAAACGTACTTAAATATGTACTAGAAGATGGTTCATGGTTCTGCTTACGTCCATCTGGTACAGAACCAAAAGTTAAGTTTTATTTTGGTGTCGTAACCAAGGATGAGCAAGCGAGCGCTAACCAGTTAGCTGAGGTTCAAAAAGCCGTTATGAATCAAGTAGAAGAAGTTATTAATCGCGTGAACGCTTAAAAAAAGGCTGAGCTTATTTGCTCAGCCTTTTCTATACAGCTTTATTTGAATGAATTCCTTTGTAATAAGGAGAAGCTGTTAAAGCTTTATAAATTCGAGGCGCAATTAACGCCGCTATAATCGTAAAGATAATGTCTTTTACACCAAACCAAAGCATAACTTTCCAAGCTGTTGCGTAGCTCATTGCTGGAGCTTCTAACCAATAGTTAACGGCCATGTACATATACGTTGTTCCAATGATATAGATAATGGCAATACCTGCAAGCGAAGCGCTTATAAATACTGAAAGGTGAGGTTTCCCTTTCCATTCAATAATTTTCCCCACCACATAGGCAGCAACGATATATGATAATAAAAAGCCGCCCGTACTGCCAAATAAAACACTAGCTCCTGATTTAAACTGAGCAAATACAGGTGCTCCTGCAAGCCCCACAAGGAAGTATACAATCATGGAAATAGCCCCTAAGCGACTTCCTAATAAAATCCCTGCTAGTATTACGAAAAATGGCTGCATAGACAGTGGAACGCCAGCTACCTGTAAGAATGGTGCCCAAGATGTAATATTTGCACCAATAGCCATGAGAGCTGCGAACATCCCTGCTAATGTTAAATCAAGTGTACGAAAACGAAGTTTTCCACTCAAAGTAATCTTCTCCTTCATATGTAAGATAGTCAATGATACTCAAATTGTACGTGTAAATGATTATTTATGTCAACTTATTTTTTATTCAGGTTCACAAAAAAGAAAGAAGAGGAAAGCCTCTTCTTTTATCTATAGGTAATGTTACGTTAAGGGATCCACTGCCATAAAATCATTCAGGTTGTGCTCTGAAAGCTCTGAGGCATGGTCAATATAACGCAATAACGAATACAGTTCTTCTTGAATTACTCGATAGTTTCGTTCAAAGTTGTAGGCGTGTAAAAAATGTTCGATTTTCTTTGAAAGAAAATCATCTTCAGTACGAACCATTAAAATTAACAAGTTATCCCATTGTGATCGATTCGTGTAATATAAAGCACGGTCATAATCAATTGTGTCCATTAACAGTCCTCCTTTTGAGGAGTTGAAATTAGTGTATGACATTTACGAAATTTGTTCCCCTGTAAATGTTGGTCAAAAGACCAATGTATAAATAAAGGTTAGGGGGCCAAAATGAAATTAGAATCGATTATTTTTTCTAAAAGTAAAACACTACCTTCCTAATTTCTTATAAAGAACCTGATTCAAAACACATGATTTGTGTCATTAGGACATAGATTGAATTAAGGGATATAAAGGGGGAGTTGTAGTGAAGGAAGCGGACTATAAACAACTACATCGAGCGATTGACGAAATTACTGAAATTGCAACAGGTTTTGGTTTAGATTTTTATCCAATGAGATATGAAATTTGTCCAGCTGATATTATTTATACATTCGGTGCATATGGCATGCCTACAAGATTTTCTCACTGGAGCTTTGGAAAGCAGTTTTATAAAATGAAGCTCCACTATGACCTTGGTTTAAGCAAAATTTATGAACTGGTTATTAACTCAGATCCTTGCTATGCATTCTTACTTAACTCAAATGCACTGATTCAAAACAAGCTTATTGTAGCCCACGTTTTAGCTCATTGTGATTTCTTTAAAAACAACAGCCGTTTTGCAAACTCGAAGCGAGATATGGTTGAAAGCATGGCTGCAACTGCAGATCGTATTAAAGAATATGAAGTACAATATGGAAAGCGAGAAGTGGAGAAGTTCTTAGATGCCATTCTATCGGTTCAAGAGCATATTGACCCATCCTTAATGAGAGCAAAGCTGTCATGGAGCATGGATGATGTAGAAGAAGAACAGGAAGAGGTGTCATCACCATACGATGATTTATGGAACCTGGATTCACGCGGGAAAAAGAAGAGCCGTCAAGTAGAAATGTTTAAGAAATTTCCACCTCAACCTGAGAAGGATATTCTTTTGTTTATCGAACAATACAGCCCATATTTAGAAGAATGGCAGCGCGATATTTTAACGATGATGAGAGAAGAGATGCTGTATTTTTGGCCACAGCTTGAAACAAAAATTATGAACGAAGGCTGGGCATCCTATTGGCATCAGCGAATCATTCGTGAGATGGACTTAACAAGCGATGAGGCCATTGAGTTTGCAAAGCTAAATGCAGGTGTTGTCCAACCGTCCAGAACAAGCATCAACCCTTATTATTTAGGCTTGAAGATCTTTGAGGATATTGAAGAACGTTATGATAATCCTACTGCTGAAATGCAACGACGTGGTATTCAAAAAGGCTCAGGGCGAGAGAAAATGTTTGAAGTCAGGGAAGTTGAATCTGATATTTCATTCATTCGAAACTACCTAACAAAAGACCTTGTCATGAGAGAGGATATGTACTTATTTCAAAAACAGGGGAAAGATTATAAAATTGTGGATAAAGACTGGACAGAAGTGCGAGATCAGCTTGTTAACATGCGCGTAAATGGTGGTTTTCCATATATTACAGTCACGAATGGTGATTACTTAAAAAATGGAGAGTTATACTTAAAACATTGGTATGAAGGAATTGAACTAGATGTTAAATATCTAGAAAAAGTTGTGCCATACTTGTATCAATTGTGGGGGAGACCAGTGCATCTAGAAACCGTAATGGAAGAAAAGCCAATTGCATTTACGTACGACGGGAAAACGGTGCATCGAAAGCACTTATAATGAAAGGAGAAGCATTCGCTTCTCCTTTTAGCGTGTTTAGAGTTTAATGAGGATACGACCTTGAGCCTGTCCTTCAAGCAGTGTTGGAAGATGGTTCGGTACATCATTAAGAGAGATTTCTTTTTGAATGAAGTCTTCAAGCTGATATGGCTTAAAAGTTGTTGCTAGCAGCTTCCATGTCTCGTTTCGAAGGGACATTGGGCAATAGACAGAATCAATACCGAGTAAGTTCACACCACGTAAAATGAATGGGAAAACTGTAGTTGGGACAGCTGTTCCAGCCGTTAAGCCACTAGCTGCAACAGACCCACCGTATTGAAGTTGTGATAGCACGCTTGCGAGCGTTTCACCGCCTACGCTATCGACTGCAGCAGCCCACTTTCCTTTGGCGAGTGCTTTGACCTTTCCGTTGTAAACATCTTCTCTAGTTAAAAGAGTGGTAGCCCCAAGATTGGTTAAATAGGTGGCACTAGAAGATTTTCCAGAGCTCGCAGCAACCTCATAGCCCAGCGTTGATAAAATAGAAACCGCAAAGCTTCCCACACCACCTGTAGCGCCAGTGACTAGGACAGGACCATCTTGTGGTTTCAAGCCCGAATCAATTAGCTTCTTTACAGATAAAGCAGCCGTAAAACCAGCTGTTCCAATTATCATAGCTTCTTTTAAGGTTAATCCATCGGGAAGAGGAACAATCCAGTCGGCAGGAATACGAGCGTATTCACTATAGCCACCGTAATGAGACACTCCAATTTCATAGCTGGTTGCAATCACTTCATCACCGCTTTTAAAGCGAGGGTTATCCGAAGTAACAACCGTACCTGCTAAATCAATTCCTGGTACAAATGGATACGCTTTGACGATATTTCCATTGGGAATGCTAGCTAGGCTATCCTTATAATTGATACCTGAATAGTGAACTTTAATGAGGACATCACCTTGTGGTAAATCATCAAGTGTGAGCGTTTTGATATGAGAATGAACCTGTTCTTCTTCTTTTGTTAATACAAGAGCTTTAAAATTTTGCATGTCCTCTTGTCTCCTTTCATATCATAAATCTTATGTTTATTATAAAAGACAAAAAGTCAAAAGTATAATGTAATGCAGATAATGAAAAAGACTGCGGTTAAGCAGCCTTTTACTGAATCATATTTAAAAAGCGACGAGTTCGCTCTTCTTTAGGTTTTTGGAAGATCTCTTCTGGTGTTCCACGCTCCATAATAACGCCTTGGTCCATAAAGATTACTTCATCTGCCACTTCGCGAGCAAAGCGCATTTCATGTGTAACCACGACCATGGTCATACCTTCTTTTGCTAAATCTTTCATAGCTTTTAGCACATCACCTACAAGCTCAGGGTCTAAAGCAGATGTAGGCTCATCAAATAGCATGACTTTAGGATCCATAGCCATTGCACGCGCGATACCCACACGCTGCTGTTGTCCTCCTGATAATTGAAATGGATAAAAGTTCACTTTGTCTCCTAGACCAACTTTTTGTAGTAGGGAAACAGCGCGCTCTTTTGCCTTTTGTTTTGGAACACCTTTTACAATAACAGGTCCTTCCATGACATTTTCAAGCGCTGTTTTGTGAGGAAACAAATTGTAGCTTTGAAAAACCATTCCCGTTAAGCTGCGAAAAGACGTTATCTTTTGCTTCGGTAAATTTTTCTCAAAGCTGACCTCTTGGTTATCGATGATGATTTTACCATTAGTAGGAAGTTCCAGTAAGTTTAAACAGCGAAGAAACGTTGTTTTTCCGGAACCTGAAGGACCAATTAGAACCACTACTTTACCTTGCTCTATGTTTAAATCAATTCCTCGCAATACGTGTAAATCATCAAATGATTTATGAAGGTTCGTAATGTTAATCACGCTAATAAACTCCTTTTTTAATACGGTTATCTATCTTGAGACATAACGGTCAAGCTTTGCTTCAATGCGTCCTTGAACAATGGAAAGAATGGTACACATAATCCAATATAAGAGAGCTGCTTCCGTATAAAGTAGTAAAAATTCATAGTTTGTGGCCGCAATCTCTTGTGCTCGACGAAACATTGTAGATAGCCGATGATACTTTAACAAACGTGACGCTCTTCTCTTATCGTTTTTGGGACAATTGTTTTATTTTGATCAGATATTCCTTACTCATACTCGAAACTTGTTATAATAGAGAGAAGAGCATTGAAATTAGGATTTGAAAAGTGGAGATAAGTTTAATGAGAAAACGTGAAGTATGGAAATATATTTTATTGATTGTAACAATTGCGGGACAAGTCATTAGTTTTATCTTTTTAATGGTCAACAGTATAGCTGCTTTGTTATTCTACGGATTTTATATTTTAACATTTGCCATCTTACTGAGCTCATTTCTGTGGGAAGAGCATAGGGAAAAAGAAAAAGAGCTCGAAGATTATTAGCTCAATACATGAGAAAAATGGTCCAGTAGGTTGTAATCACTCACAAATATGTTATACTTCTAAATGAAAAGTGAAAATATTAGAAAAAATCACTAGGGGAGCCTTTATGGCTGAGACGAAAAATTCGGACCCTTTGAACCTGATCTGGTTTGTACCAGCGTAGGGAAGTGGATGAGCCATGTTTACATAATTAATGCATGCCAAACCACTCTACGTTGTAGAGTGGTTTTTTACGTTTATGTCGAAATAAAGGTGAGGATGCTATGGTACCCAAGTTACACGCTGTGTCAACAGGGAAACAGCCTCTTGAACAGCTTTTGAAAATTATCAGAGACATTGAACCATATGTAGGAGCTATCCATATTCGAGAAAAAGAACGAACGGCACGAGAGTTAGAAGTGCTTATTGGAGACCTGAAAAAAGAAGTTCCGGCTTCAAAGCTAATTGTTAACGATCGAGTAGATGTAGCTTTTGCTGCTCAAGTCAAAGGTGTGCATTTGGCTTATCACAGTCTAAGTGCTCAAGGAGTAAAAGCACATTTTCAGCAATTGATTGTTGGTAAATCTGTACACAGCGTTAAAGAAGCAAAGGAAGCTGAACAATCAGGCGTCGACTATGTCATTTATGGTCATATCTATCCATCGCAATCAAAACTGGGTCAAACACCTCGGGGACTTGAACAGCTGAAACAAGTCGTTGATTCAGTGCAGATACCGGTAATTGCAATCGGGGGAGTTATGCCTTGCAATGTAAGAGAGGTATTGAGTACAGGGGCACATGGCGTCGCTGTCATGGCTGGTGTATTTAAAGATGAAAACCCGTTACAAGCGGCAAAGGAATACGGTGAACAACTACGAAAGTGGAGTGATACATATGGAGGCACATTATGATGCGCTCGTTATTGGTGGTGGAGTTATTGGAGCTTCAACTGCGTATCAGCTTTCTAAAATGGGGTATAAGGTAGCCATTTTGGAAAAAAATCAGATTGGTTGTGAAGCATCGGGAGCAGCTGCTGGAATATTAGGAGCACAAGCTGAAATTGATGAAGAAGGGCCTCTTTTGGAACTAGCCATTCGAAGTAGAGCACTTTTTCCGAATCTGGTAGCTGAATTAAAAGAAAAAACAAATATTGATGTTGAGCTCATTCAAAAAGGCTTGTTAAAAGTAGCAACAACTGAAGCTGAAGCAAACGTGCTACAAGACAAAGCGGAGCGCCACAGACGGTGGGATTCAGACGTTAGGTGGTTATCTCCTGACGCAGCAAGTGAAGCTGAACCGCTCTTAACCCCTGATACATACGGGGCGATTAGCATCCCAAAAGATGGACAGCTGATGCCAGCTAAGCTAACTCATGCTTTGGCACACGGAGCTTTATACCATCAAGCGGCAATTTATGAGAACTGTCATGTCCATCACTTTATATACGATAACAAAAAGGTAGTTGGCGTTCGGACATCAGCGGGCAACTTTTACAGCGACCAAGTGATGGTAAGTGCAGGTGCTTGGACAAAAGAGCTGGTGGCCGCTATTCATCCAAAGCATCTGTTTCCTATTAAAGGTGAGTGTATATCTCTCACGACGAATCAGCCAAGCATTCAAAAGACTATTTTTTTAGATGAAGGATTTTATATTGTTCCAAAAGCAGGAGGAAGAGTAGTGATTGGAGCTACAAAGCGCGCCCATGATTACACGAAGCACGTATCTGCAGAAGCTATTGAATTTCTAATTAGCAAAGCGATTTCTCTCGTTCCATCACTTGCAAATGCATCGTTTGAAAAAGCATGGGCAGGACTTCGTCCGCAAACAGTAGATGGGTGGCCGTATTTAGGACAGCACCCTGAGCTAGATAATGTTTACTTAGCTTGTGGGCACTACCGAAACGGTATTTTACTAAGTGCGATTACAGGGAAAATTATGGCGGAACAAATGATGGGTGAACATCCAAAACATTCCTTTTTTACGGCTTTTCGCTTACAAAGAGAAATGGAGGGAACGTATTGAACTTAATAATTAATGGGAAAAGCGTTGATATAGATTCCTCAATTCAGACGGTTTCTCAACTATTGGAATCAAGAGATTTACACGAGAAAGTGGTTATTGTCGAGTTAAATAAAAAAATTTTACAAAAGCAAGATCATGAAAAAGCGTTGCTATCAGAAGGCGATTTATTAGAGATTGTTTCATTTGTAGGAGGAGGATGAAAGTTATGTTGAAAATAGGAAAATATGAATTTGCATCTCGTTTGCTTTTAGGTACAGGGAAGTTTCCAGATTACACAACGCAGCGTCAAGCAGTGGAAGAATCAGAAACAGAAATTTTAACATTTGCAGTGAGAAGAATGGATATTTTTGATCAGTCTCAGCCTAACTTACTTGAAGCTCTTGATGTTAAAAGATTTACGCTCTTACCAAATACAGCTGGAGCCAAAAATGCTGAAGAAGCTGTTCGGATTGCAAAGTTGGCAAAAGCATCTGGGCTGTGTGATATGGTCAAGGTTGAAGTAATTGGCTGTGATAAAACGCTATTGCCAGACCCAATTGAAACATTAAAAGCAAGTGAAGAATTGCTAAAAGAAGGATTTACAGTGTTAACGTATACGTCTGATGATGTTGTACTTGCTAGAAGACTCGAGGAATTAGGCGTTCATGCTATTATGCCTGGAGCTTCTCCAATTGGATCAGGACAAGGAATTATTAACCCGCTGAACCTGCAGTTTATTATTGAGCAATCTAATGTGCCTGTGATTGTAGATGCGGGTATCGGTACAGCTTCTGATGCTGCCAAAGCAATGGAGTTAGGTGCAGATGGTGTTCTATTAAACACGGCTGTATCAGGTGCAAAAGATCCTGTAAAAATGGCTCGCGCGATGAAGCTTGCAATCGAAGCGGGGCGTGATGCTTACTTAGCTGGTCGCATTCCATTTAAAGAATATGCGGTAGCCAGTAGCCCAACAGAAGGGATGAGCATCGGGTGACAGCGCGCTATTCACGTCAAGAGCTCTTTTCTCCAATAGGTAAAGAAGGACAGAAAAAGTTATCACAAAAGCATGTCTTATTAATTGGAGCAGGTGCGTTAGGGACAGGAAATGCGGAAGCGCTTGTTCGAGCCGGAGTTGGAAAGTTAACAATAATTGACCGAGATTATGTGGAGTGGAGTAATTTGCAGCGTCAGCAGCTTTATAGCGAGAGGGATGCAGCTAATCGTATTCCAAAAGCAGTAGCTGCTTCGGAAAGGCTCGTCGAAATTAACGGAGATGTTGATATTGAAGCGCACGTAGCGGACGGGACTCCTCAATTTATTGAACAGCTGTTGGTAAACGTGGATTTAATAATCGATGCTACGGATAACTTTGATACACGGCTTGTGATAAATGACTTATCACAAAAACACCGAATTCCCTGGATTTATGGAGCATGTGTGGGGAGCTATGGAATTAGCTATACGATTGTTCCTGGAGAAACCCCATGCTTAGCATGTTTGCTGGAATCAGTACCTTTAGGTGGAGTTACGTGCGATACGGTAGGGATTATTAGCCCTGCTGTCCAAATGGTTGTTTCACATCAAGTCACGGAGGCACTAAAGATTCTTGTAGAAGATCATGAGGCGCTACGGTCACAGCTAGTATCATTTGACGTTTGGAGAAATGAATACCGTACCATAAATGTTCATGCTCTAAAATCGGATGAATGTTCATCGTGTGGTCAACACCCAGTTTTTCCTGCGCTTCAATTTGAAAACCAGTTAAAAACAGCGGTACTATGCGGACGTGATACTGTACAAATTCGCCCTGCAAAGGCAACAAAAGCACCTAACATAGTGGAGTTAGAACAGCATTTAAAAGGTAAAGGGTACCGAGTGGACCGAAATCCGTATCTTTTGTCCGTAGCAATTGATGATTATCGCCTTGTTGTGTTTCAAGATGGAAGAATCTTTGTACACGGCACAAAAGATACCGTAGAAGCAAAGAATCTTTATCACCGTTATATCGGGTAAATGACGAAAGGAAGATTTTTATGAGTGTAGCAAAAGCATTGACAATCGCTGGCTCTGATAGCGGAGGAGGAGCCGGAATTCAAGCAGACTTAAAAACATTTCAAGAGCGTAAGGTATTTGGAATGTCCGCTATCACAGCAGTAACGGCTCAAAACACTTTAGGTGTTCAAGGTGTGTATCCGTTAACTGAAGAAGCAATTGCCACGCAAATTGATTCAGTTGTTACTGATTTGCGTCCGGATGCTATTAAGACTGGCATGCTTTTTAGCTCTGATATTATTCGTATTGTTGCGGATAAGCTACGTAAGTATGAACTGAAAAATGTAGTAGTGGATCCGGTTATGATTGCAAAAGGGGGACAATCACTACTTCAGCAAGAAGCTATTGCTGCGCTAAATGATGTACTGTTACCATTATCTGAAGTCGTGACGCCTAATATTCCTGAAGCAGAAATTATGACGGGATATGAAATTACAACGATGGAACAGCGCAAAGAAGCAGCCAAAAGTCTTCATAGCCTTGGAGTGAAAAATGTGGTGATAAAAGGGGGACATGACAAATCACAAGAGGAGATGGTTGACTTAGTGTACGACGGTCAGTTCTTTCATGAAATTGTTCATAAGCGTGTAGATACGAAGCATACGCATGGAACAGGTTGTACGTTTGCTGCTTGTATAGCAGCCGAGTTAGCTAAAGGGACAACTCTTCTAGAATCCGTTCAGCTTGCTTCAGATTTTGTTCATGCTGCGATTAAGGACACGTTACAAATTGGAAGCGGGCATGGACCTACAAACCATTGGGCTTATCGCAAGCTTACGTAAAACAACATGACAGCAAAAAGCAGCATCTCTACTTTTGAGATGCTGTTTACTATTCACTCAGACCCACTCGGCAACGGATAAATTGAGGATCTAACAGTTCTTTATAAATAAAATGAGCGGTGTCACCTGTGGATATTTTTTTTCATCTAAGGGAAGGACGTTTTTTTCAACGCGGTAGCGCTCTGTAATATGTCCATCAGGTAAGTAGGGCATACAATCGTCCAAAGAAGGTTACTCTCTTTCAAAGTCAGAAACCCTTTTAGGTGATCTTCAGCAGCTCTTGTAAGCTTACGCTTTGATTCACTAGACTGAATCTGTATAGTGAAGGTTCCGTTCGTGTTTGTAAAATCCCTGCTGTGCCGACAGTAATAATTCGTTCAATACCTTGATTATTCATTGCTTTCACAATAACAGGCATGCTTTCTGAAATAACGTTAGCTCCGTCTGTACCAAGTGTACTAATGACAACGTCTTGCCCGTGAAATAAGCAATCCAGCACTTTTTCTTCACGAGCGTCTCCTTCAATGACTGTGAGGTTAGCATGTGAAATAGATAGGCGCTGTATGTTCCGAACCAAAGCTTTTACTTTGTGATTGTTTTCCAATAATAGTTCAAGAAGCTGTTGGCCAACGCGGTCTGTTGTGCCTAATAAAGCAATGTTCATATCTCATCTCTCCTTTATGTAAATATACGAAGGGCATGAATCTTTTTTTCATAGAATATAATAAAGTAGTTTCTAGAAATAACCAAATGAAAAATGGTTTGTAATAGCAGTTGACATTCATTTTCAAATAAGAAGGTTTCTGATATGATATATTTGTACTATTTTGCACTAAAAGGTAAACGCAATTATGTAGTATAAAATTTTATTATTTTTTTAGGAGAGTGAATGACCTTTGGTAGACCTACCCCTGAGTCAAATTATTTTGTTGGCAGTTCTTATCTTATTATCAGCTTTCTTTTCATCTGCTGAGACAGCTTTTTCGAGCGTAAATAAAATACGTCTGAAAAACTATGCTGATGAAAAAAGACGAGGAAGCAAAAAAGCGCTGTTGATTACTGAAAACTTTGACCAAGCGTTATCCACCATTTTAATTGGAAACAACATTGTAAATATTGCTGCATCGTCTATTTCGGCGAAAGTAGCAATTGATTTATTCGGCGGTAATTCAGCGCTTGTCATCAGTACAGTAGTTATGACCATTTTAATTTTAATCTTTGGTGAAGTATTACCTAAATCATTAGCAAAAGAGCATGCAGAAAGCTTCACATTGATGATATCCGGTATTTTATACTTTTTAATCAAAGTACTAACACCAATCTCTTATCTCTTTGTTTTGCTGAAGTCTGGTGTGTCAAAGCTATTTACAGGTAAAGAATATAGCCCTTCGGTTACTGAAGAAGAAATTAAAGTAATGGTTGATTTAAGTGAAGAAGAAGGCGTTATTGATAATCAAGAAAAAGAGCTTGTTCATCGTTCGTTAGAGTTTAATGAAATTGTTGTTGGACAAATTCTTAAACCAAGAATCGATATGGTAGCGATAGAGGTCAATCAGCCGATTGATGAAATAAAAGAAATCTTTTTAGAAGAACGATATTCGCGAATTCCAGTTTATGAGGACAATATTGACAATATTATTGGGATTTTATCAGAGCGCGATTTTTTAACATACTTAGTTCAAGAAAAAGAAGTAAATCTTCGTGAATTAGTACGTGAGCCAATGTTTGTAGTCGAATCAATGAAGATTTCTGTTTTACTACCTGAATTGCAGAAGAACAAAGTACATATGGCAATCGTTGTAGATGAATTTGGTGGCACTTCCGGTCTAGTGACGCTTGAAGATATTTTAGAAGAAATAGTAGGCGAAATTTGGGATGAACATGATGAAGCTGTTCGCTATGTTGATCAAATTAGTGAAACAGAATTTGAATTTAATACAGAAATTCCGCTTGATGATTTCTTAAAGTATGTTGAGGTACCGGCACCAGAAAGTTCTTACCATACGCTTGGCGGCTGGATTTTCGAACAATTTGAACGAGTTCCTGTTGCAGGAGATTTCTTTAGTTATGAAGGCGTAACGTTTACAATTAAAGAGGTTGAAAATCGTCGGATTCGTAAAGTCAACGTTCAAATTCAGTCAATGTTAAACAACGAAAGCGAAATGGAAGTAGCAGACTAAAGACGGTATCTTACTGTCGTGAAAATAAAGAGCACCTCAACAGCTGTTGAGGTGCTCTAGCCATGTTATAAAATTGTGTAAATATTAGTACTTGCCGCCACCTAATTGTTGCTCAGCTAATTGTACTAAGCGCTTAGTGATTTCGCCACCAACAGATCCGTTTGCACGAGCTGTTGTGTCTGGCCCTAAGTTTACGCCAAATTCACTTGCGATTTCGAATTTCATTTGATCGATAGCAGCTTGAGCTCCAGGTGCTACTAACTTGTTTGATGAATTGCTGTTTGATGCTTTTTGGTAGTTTGCCATGTTTATTCATCTCCTCGTTAGATAAAATAATAGTAGTATGGTTGAGCTAGCTGGAATTGAACCAGCGTGGATAAGTTTAGCAAGAAACTTATCTGCCTACCTAGGCGTAGCCCAGTAGTAGATGTTTGCTTTGTTGTTACTAGTAGTATGATAAAGCATTCAAAAGTTTATACATCAGAAAATATTAGTAATTATTGGTAAATTAAAGGAAAATCAGTAGAGTAGAAATAATGGAGTTGCACATATTATGTATATCTTATCGAAGTGAAGAAGGGGTAAGGAAATGATGCATATATGTGAGCTTTGCAATGGGCTGTCCACTTTATCTGAATATTGTAAGGTATGTGGCTATGAGTTAAGCGATATGGGAAAGGTTAGCGACTATTTCGATGATTACAGCGCGTATATGGAAATTGATGAATTAAAGCTTGAAAATGGCATTTCAAATGATTACGTGCAGCATATGTGCACACATTTTTTCTATTGTCAGAGATGTCAGCACGAAGAGATTAAGTTCATTAAAGAATAAAAAAGAGAAGAGTTTTTCCTCTTCTCTTTTTTATTCTTATTCTTTTTCTGCACGAATGCGGCTTTCTGTTTCCGCGTCAAAGAAGTGAGCTTTATTTAAGTCTAATGCTAAAGTAAGCTTTTGCTGGGCTTTTACTTCAGAACGAGCGTCTACGCGAGCGACGAAGTCTTGTTCGCCAATTTTAGCATAAACCATTGTTTCAGCTCCCATTAGCTCCGACACATCAACATTAACGGTTACTTTTGTGCCAGCTGAAGCTTCAATGAAGACAGGCTCGTCATGGAAATCTTCAGGACGAATACCTAGGATAACTTCTTTATTTACATAACCTTGGTCACGTAATACTTTCATTTTTCCTTCTGGAACTGCCAGAACAGAATCGCCTACCGTAATTTTACCATCTGATAAGTTTCCTTTTAGGAAGTTCATTGCAGGTGAACCAATAAATCCGCCTACGAATACGTTTTCTGGCTTTTCATATACCTCTTTAGGCGTTCCGACCTGTTGGATAATACCGTCTTTCATAACAACTAAGCGACTAGCCATTGTCATTGCTTCCGTTTGATCATGCGTAACGTAAATTGTTGTTGTACCTAAGCGTTGGTGCAACTTAGCAATTTCAGAGCGCATTTGCACGCGAAGTTTTGCATCTAAGTTTGATAGCGGCTCATCCATTAAAAATACTTTTGCATCACGAACGATTGCACGTCCTAATGCTACACGCTGACGCTGACCTCCTGATAAAGCTTTTGGCTTACGATCTAGGTATTGTTCTAACCCAAGAATGCGCGCAGCATCTTTTACACGACGGTCAATTTCATCTTTTGGAAGTTTACGAAGCTTTAATCCAAACGCCATGTTGTCATATACAGTCATATGAGGATATAATGCGTAGTTTTGGAATACCATCGCAATATCGCGGTCTTTTGGAGCAACGTCGTTCACGCGCTTATCATCAATATAGAAATCACCTTGTGAAATTTCTTCTAAACCTGCTACCATACGTAGAGTTGTTGATTTACCGCAGCCAGATGGCCCAACAAATACGATAAACTCTTTGTCTTCAATATGAAGATTAAAATCTTTTACAGCCGTTACGTTTTTATCATAAATTTTATAAATATGCTCTAATTTTAATTCAGCCATTTCTCATTCTCCCCCTTGAATATGTACCCTTGTTATTATGAAACCGCTTTCTGTATGAATAGTGTACGATGAATAGAAAAACTGGTAAATGGAAGATGTGCACAAAAAAATGAAAAGGTTTTCGTGCATGTTTACGAAAACCTTTTCATTTTATTGATTTAGAGACTCAGCTGCTAAGATAGCAAGGTAAGCTGAAACGGCCCCTTGAAAGTTTTTAATATCTAAATCCGTTCGGTCAATAAACTTATCAATGCGATACTGCAAGCTGTTCCGGTGCATGTATAGCTTCTTTGCAGCAAGTGATACATTCAGGTTGCACTCTAAATAACATTTAACAGTGTTAAGCAAAGTTTCATCATCTTTTATTAACGATAAAATGGTATTCATTTGTTCCTTGGCAGCGGGAGACATCTCTTTAATCAACCAATAGGGGAGCGTCGTTGAAAGCTTGATCACCTTTTCTTTTTCAAACACTTTTTGAACTTGTTCAAACCAGCTTTTCTCCATGTGAAAAGCACGAGAGGGTGAGAAAGGAAAAGAGTGCAGCTGTCCTTCAAAAAACTGCATATCACTTTCAAAGTCATGTGATAAAATTGTTACGCTGTCCTGTAAATCTCTTGTTAATTCTGATGAGTCCGCTACTTTTTCAATAATTACTCCGCTTTGTAAGTTGTCCCATAAGATGGTAATGGGCGTTGCATACATGGATGAAAGGGCATCTTCAAACTCTGTGCGTTGTTCAAACAAACGTTTAATTGAAAAGTAAGTAAAGCGAATAAGCTTGAATTTATCCAGCTCATCTATCACCGCAGGCTTGTCTTCGAATAGTAGCTGATACCAATATGATTGTTCTGCTGACAGCGTGGTGGTCATTGCTTCGTAAGGAATAAGAAACGCTGAGAGTAGAGCAAGTTCCTTCTCAGAAAGTGCGTCTTGTTCAATTCCAATAAAATGATATTCATCGCTTCGAAACCATTTATATTGGTGAAAGTGGTAGGGAACATCTGAATATAGTAGTTTATTGCCAAAGATGCTTTTTAGTTGCTCCATCATGAAACTCCTTTCTGCTCTGTACTTTTAACTAGTCTTGATAGACATGAAATAACATTAGTTCATGAATAAGGGAAGTAACTTCCTCTTGATTGATAGCGGGAGAGAGTTGATGTTTAAACTGAATTTCTCCTGTTTTTAGATAGTTCGCTTCGTAGTAAGTACCGCTTATATAAAAGGAGATAAACCATCCTGGCATTTCTTTTTGCTGATACAAAGGCTTGATTCGAAAGTGTGTAATCATAAAAAATCCCCTTTCTCATTTTCACTGCTTTTTAATAAGCTTATCATGAGAAGAGGAAATGGAAAGCAACTATTTTAAAAATTCGTTAATTTATAGAATAACCTTATCAGATGCTTAATTCCAATGGATCGAATGTGAGGTTCATCAAAAATCATCGGCTTTGCGTTGATTTCAAAGATATAATAATCACCGGTTTTTGTTCTTCCGATATCAAGCGAAAATTCTCCAACAAATTGAAAATGCTGATGAAGCTGCTGACCGCATGCATCTATTAGAGATGTTAAAAAAGAAGTGTCTATATCAAAAGGTAGCTCCTCAATAGATCTAAGAATTCCTCCATTTAATGTGTGAGTTGTTACACTCTGACGCTCGCTTTGTCTAACTCCGATTCCACTGATGATATATCGCTTCTTAAAGCGATTAGCTAGTATGCGAAGGTCATAGCGCATGTCTTGAAGGGTATCGGTTTCAATCGTTTCTTGGACAATGTAAGAACGAGTAGGGAGAGGCACATGTTCAAGGGAAGAATAAATCTTTTTTTGACGAGAGCTTTCATAGTGAATGCTTCCATCTTGAAGAGTTGTTAAGGTGAAAATTCCTCTCCCTTTGCTACCATGAATTGGTTTTAAGTAAACTTTTTGATGTTTTTTAAGCATAATACGTACATCTTCAATCGATAAAAGTAGCCGAGTATCAGGGAGGTGCTTTTGTGTAACGGTGTTTTTTGATAATAGCTCATACGTTTCCCATTTTGAAAAAAAGCTGGTGTTAAAAAAAGGAATATGAAGATGCTCGCTTTGAGACATTAATTCTTTAAGTTTTTCACGTTCGGTATAGCGATTGGGAAAGCGATTGTAGATAAAATCAGGAAGAGGAAGCGTGGCTTGTCGCCATTCACCGCTTATCTCCTCAAAATAAACACCATATACGTAGCGCTCATAGAACTGTTCAGGAGAAAATAAAACAAGGATTCCTCCGGTTGTCTGAAGCGCTCGATGGATTTCCTTGAAGTAGAGGTGTTGCTTCTGGTTCAAGCTGTTTAAAACAGCGCTGCTCGTAACAATCCCAATTATGGGACCTGCTTTATTTCCTCTAGTTCGCAAGCGAACGGAAGCCTCAGTAGGTTCAAGCTTAACAGGAAGCTCGATGTTTTGTGAACCCCATACGTAGGAGGAATGTGCTTCTTGATGATACCAAGTGTCGTCTGTTTTACTGTAAGAAACAGTAATCATGGATATGAAGCCTCAAGGGATAAAATGGCTTGCTTTGACAAGAAAATGGCATATTCTAACGACAGCTTTCTTGTATATTGATCTTCTTTTCGTAGAGATGGGTGTAAGAAGATAGAACGACCTGGTTTTGAGTTAGCTTCAAACATCCACACGTTTCCTCTCGTATCAACGCCGAAGTCGAATCCGATTTCACCAATAAGGCCTTCTACCTGGTGATCTAATGCTAAGCTGATGAGAAGAGCCGTACTTTCTAATAGCTTTTCTGTTTTCTTTCGTGTTTCTGGATTCGTAAAAACCCGCTGTAAGGATTCAATTTCCCCTCCGTTTGTCATGTGCGTCGTGACCGTTTCGCCACCGCTAATTTTTGCTGCAATGGCAGATAGTTCCCATTCATTGTGTAAATTTTTATTCGTATGGACGCGAAAATCAACAATTCGGTTATCCTTTTTAAATAGTGGGATTGCTTGCTGTGCAATGTAGTGTTCGCGCTCGTTTGTTTTAAATATTTCATCGACTAAGACAGCTAACGAAGCATGTGTTTTTTTTATGAGTTTCTCTTCTTTAAAACAAATTTGATAAACGTGCTGAGTAGAACAATAAGAAAGTGTATAAATACCACGTCCGAGACTACCGTTTTTTGGCTTTAAATAGACTGATTCGTACTGTTCTAACATCTCAGACAGCTGCTCGAGGCTAGGTGCATCAATTGTATAAGGTAAGAAATCTCTTACCGTCGCATCTTTCTGTAGCAGGGTGTGGACCGTCCATTTGTTAAAGAAGTTAGGATTAAAGAGTGGAATTTGATATTCATCGGCTAATTTTTCTTTAATCGTTTGAAAGGCATCAAGGCTTTCTGTTTTTCGATTCGGTAATCGATTGTAAATTACGTTTGGAAGAGGAACTTCACGTTGTTCCCAGCCGTTTGATGTATAAAAATAACCTAAGATTGTGCCAGAATCCCATTGAATATGATGAATGCCAAATAAAAATGGAATTCCTCCCGTAATGGAAGCAGTTGACAAAAGCTTTGCAAACAATAAAGATCGTTTGCCGATTGGGCGTAATAACGAACCGGTAAATCCTGCTGATAGTATGCCGATTAAAGGACCGATATAGATGCTATGTTCATCGGTATAGATGTGAACATCATTATGGATAGGAAGGTGTAATAAGTCCAACAGGTTTTGTGAGATTTTGATTTCATTCACCGCTTCAGGGTCTTCGTAAACCTGACAAATAGAAGAAAACGTACCGAAATAAATAGTGTTTAGTTGATGATGATAAAGAGAGGATGGTACATAGAGTACATCCTCTTGTTCTGGTAACACTTTTAATTGAAAAAGTAAGTTCGTCATTGTTCTACTCCTTATGTTGAGATGAAGGTAAAGTAGCCAAATATGAGCAGTAGGCCATCACATTTTCATACATCTTTTCAGTAGATTCTGGAGTTGTTTCAATGATTGTTTTTCTTCCAGGCTTTGAATTTAAATCAAGAAGCCAAATGCTATAGTCTCTAGAGATACAAATATCTAAGCCAAGTTCAAAAAGAGAAGGGAGCTGAGCTTCTAGCACAAGCGGTATTCGTTCACATAAGCTGCTAATTTCATCTGTGATAAATGTAGCTTTATGAGGTGGAAGTCGCTTCATTAACTCTTCAAATGGTGAAATAGAAGCCCCGTGGCTAATATTTGTAATAAATGAGTCTTCTTTTCCTTTTCGAACGCCTCTTCCAATCTCATTCCAATCTCCGCTTGCATCTTTTTGCAATAAAACGCGAACATCAAGAGGAGAGTACTGAAGTGATAATAGTGGAATGAAAGGCTGAGCGAGATAAGTTGCATTTTGCATGATGTTAAATAGCCAAGCATGAAAATCCGCTAGCTGTGTGAACTGCTTTGTTTGAAGACCTTTTTTGGAATGAAAAGATGCTTCAATGATTCGAAAGCGTTGAACAAGCTTAACAATTCCTTTTCCTTGTGCACCTGCAATCGGTTTTAGAATAAGAGCGTCATGTAAGCGTAACAGCTGCGTTATCTGCTCTTCAGCCGTGATTTTAGTTGTCGAAGGAAGATAAGGAGACAGGTCATCATCTTTTATGAGCTCTGTGTAAACATCCCATTTATTTGGTAGACCATATCCAAGGAACGTAATCGTTGGATTTTGTTTCAGCCAGTTGACAATGGGTATAGCTTTTTTAGAGAGGGAATCACCGCGATAAAAGCATCGATCATAAATAAACATAGGAAGAGAGAATGTATCGTACTGCCACTCATTTATTTCTGAATTATATTTATATCCTGTTATTTTCTGCGATACCGGCTGAAGTTGAAAGGGAGTAAATCGATAAAATTCAATATTGTACGCAGCTGCGTATTTTGCAAGATTGGTTGCATATTCTACTTCCTGTTCGGGATGAATGGTAATAAAACCTAATGAAATCATAAGAAAGACCTCCTCATCTTAATGAAAACGTGTAATGGTAAGGCAATAATTCATAAGGGCTTTAGTGGATGGACGAATCGTTTGAGAAGCTTCGTCACTTTGTTTAGAAGGTTTTGTATTCACTTCAATAATCCAAGGCTGCCCGTTGGCATCAATAGCTAAGTCAATGCCAAACTCCGCATAAATTTCGTCTTGATATGGTAAATTAATACAAATTTCAAGCGCAATCTCTTTTAATAAAGCGATGATATGTTTAGCAGTATGCTCATCGTATAACGAAGTGAGTATATGTTTGGGTGAATAGATTTCTCCTCCACGTGCAACATTTGAAACAAAACAACCTCTTTGAGAAACTCGCGTTATAACCGATGTTACTTTCCATTTGGAGTGGGAGTGTTTGTGACAAAGGATACGAAAGTCAAAGGGGCACCCCTTATATGTTTGAAGGTCGATTCCTTCTTGGATAATAAACCCTTGTTTTTTTAACGTGTGAAATAAAGTTTCAAATACGTCGTGTGCAGAATCGTATTCTTTTTTATACTCGTGTCCAATCGTAGTATAATCAAGGTGATATTGTTCATTGACGTGCGCGATTTTAAAAATATGTTTACCTTGGCTACCGTGTATGGGTTTTAGAAAAATGGTTTGGTAAGATGATAGTGCATCCAATAGATCTTGCTTACACCGGAGCTGATACGTATCGGGTAAATAGGTGTTTAAGTGCACTGTTTGAGACAAGCGTTCGAACACCTTCCACTTGTTTAAGTAGTGAGCGTTAAAAAAGGGAATTTCATTTTCAATCGCTTTTGTAGTAAGCTCTTGAAATTTAGCCGTATGCTCCGTTTTTCGATTATGGATTCGGTTATGAATGACATTTGGTAGAGGTACATTTTGTAGTACCCAAGAATTATATTGAAGCGTATAGCCTTTTTTCGTTCCGTTAAGTAAATCATCTAGTGTACTGACATAAAAGAAGCAGTTTTCCAAATCGCTAAGAGATGCAAACTCTTCACAGAAGGTTGTTATACTTCCAAAGAGATCTAGCGATGACTTAATTTCCGTGACGACACAAATAACGGGACCAATTAATAGTTCCTCCTTAGATGGAGAAGAAAATCGTAGAACGGTTTCGTCTTCAAATAGCCCCCATTCTTGTAAAAGGGTTTTGCAACACATAATAGAGTAATCAGAGCTTGTAAATGGTATAATGCTTACTTCTTGGTGCATACGACCGAATGTGATGGTAATATGAGTATCGCAGCTAAGTTGTTGGCAAAGTCCCTGACTCATGTAGATCTGATTCTTACCCAGTTTTGACTGAGATGCTTTAATCATTACGCATGGAGGGTTCATAAATACGTCCTCATTTTTTAATTTTATAGGCGAATGCTGATATATGGTATGATTTGCAAAGAGAATATGTGAGAGAATTTGTTACAGAAAGGTCGAAGAAAATAATGGAACAGTTTATTACAATCATTATTATGGCCGTCATTGGGGCGGTCATCGGTGGTGTTACGAACCACTTGGCTATTAAAATGTTGTTTCACCCATACGAAGCCAAATATTTATTTAGGAAAAGAATTCCATTTACTCCTGGGCTTATTCCAAAAAGGCGAGATGAACTTGCTGTTCAGCTTGGGAAAACGGTGGTTGATCATTTATTAACACCAGAAAGTTTAAAGAGAAAGTTAAAAGATCCAGCCTTTCATCAAATCTTATTACGAATGGCAAATGACGGGCTTGAAAAGGTATTTACAACGAAGCAAACGTTAGCCGAGGTGCTTGACGCTATTGGTATTAAAGAAGCTCAAGATAAAACAAAGAACGCTGTTCGTAAGCTTGTAGAAAAGAAGTATATTGAGTTTATGACGAGCAAATCAGGTGAGTCACTTTCTTCTTTATTAAGTGAGGGAACAAAGCAAAAGGTAGATCAAGTCATTCCTGTTATCGCAAAGCAAATTTGTGAAAAAGCGGTGGAGTATTTTGAAAGCGAAGAGGGAAAACGTCGCTTAGAACGCATGATTGATGACTTTTTAATGAAAAAAGGGATGCTTGGAAACATGATTCAAATGTTTCTTGGAAATACAAAAGTCATCGATAAGGTCCAGCCAGAAATTATTAAGTTTTTCAAGCATGAAGGAACGAGTGAGCTTTTTGAAAGCTTGATTGAAAAAGAGTGGAAGAAGCTGCAAGAGAAGACGGTGGATGAAGCGGAAGAGTTTATTGGCAGAGAAACAATGTTAGAAGGCATTCAGAGTATTGTTGATCGAACTATATCGGTAGATACCTTATTTGCGAAGCCTGTTTCTGAGCTTGTGGCACCTGCTCATTCGTATGTGCAGAAGGTTGTTCCGGTAGTCGTTGAAAAAGCAGGGGATTTTTTAGTAGAGCGCATTGATTCGTTAATGAGCCAGCTTAAATTAGAAGATATTGTTCGTGAACAGGTAGAGTCGTTTTCAGTGGAGCGCATTGAGGAATTGATTTTAGGGATTTCAAAACGTGAGTTTAAGATGATTACGTATCTAGGAGCGTTACTTGGAGGGATAATTGGAGTGGTTCAAGGAGTTATTGCTCTGTTTATTGCTTAAGTATTTACTTCAAGAGAGAAAAAACGATCTTACTAATTGAGCTTTTACTTTATTTGATTGATTTTGAGAAATAAAGGTCTTAAGCTGAATTTCTCGCCATAATTTGTTATAGTAGTTGGGAAGATGATTATAGTAAAAAAATTTAGGAGGACGTTTATATGTCTGTAAACTTGTACGATGTAGCAAATGAATTAGAAAGAGCCATTCGTCAAAGCGACGATTATACAAATCTAAAGAGCCTGTATGGGGCTGTAAACAATGACGAAGGTTCAAAACAATTATTTGAGCGCTTTCGTACATTACAAATGGAGTTACAGCAAAAACAAATGACGGGTCAAGAGATTACGGAAGAAGAAGTTCAACGAGCACAGCAAACAGTAGCGATTGTTCAACAAGATGAAAATATCGCGAAGTTAATGGAAGCTGAGCAACGTATGAGCATGGTAATCGGTGAGCTAAACAAAGTTATCATGAAGCCATTAGAAGAGTTATACGCTGAATAATAGCTTAAAAAATCAAAGCGATTAGAACTAATTTTAGTTCTAGTCGCTTTTTTGTATAGAAGGAACACATGCAAAAAGGTTGATCTTCACTCCGGATTGCTTGCTTTCCACGGGGCGAGCGTTGAGCCTCCTCGTCACTACGCTCCTGCGGGGTCTCAAGCAGCCTCGCTAGTCCCATAAGAGTCACGCATCCTTCGTTTCAATCACCAGCTTCTGTTATAGGAAAAGAAGCACTCATCTTTGTACCTTTTTGCTAGAAGATAGGGGCTTGATCATGTACATGCAAAAATTTCAAAAAAATAACAGGAACTTATTTACAAATAAATACATATGTTATATAGTTAGTTACATTAGTAACTAACCAATTAACTTAGAAGGTGGTCGTATGGATTTTAAATTAAGAGAGGATCTGCCAATTTTCCAGCAGATTGCAGAGCAGGTTGAAACAAGTATTTTGGACGGATCCATTCAGGAAGGTGATCGCGTTCCTTCTACGAATGAGTTTGCCAAGTACTATCAAATTAATCCAGCCACTGCTGCTAAAGGGGTTAACCAGCTTGTTGACCAAGAGATTTTGTTTAAAAAAAGGGGCGTAGGGATGTTTGTAGCAGATGGAGCTAAGAGTATTATTTTAGAAAAGCGAAAAAAAGCATTTTTTAATCAATATATTGTCCCGCTAAAGCAGGAAGCTGAAAAGTTAGGAATTCAACTTGAAGAACTACAGTCTTTATTAAAGAGGGAGGAATAAGGGTGAATATTACGGTTGAACACGTTACAAAAACGTTTGGGGAGAAAAAAGCATTAAATGACTTAAGTTTAAGTCTAGAAGCTAATAAGATCTATGGTCTGCTTGGACGAAATGGAGCAGGAAAAACCACGCTTATGCAAATGCTAGCAGGACACATAACGCCAACTGATGGTGAGGTAAAAGTTGAGGGGCTATCACCTTTTGAAAATCGTGAGGTTTTGAAGAATATTTGCTTTATTAGTGAAAATAACAACTTCAAGAAAAAGCTTAAAATTAAAGATGTCTTGAAGGTGTCATCTCTTGTGTATCCAAACTGGTCACAAGAGGTTGCTAATGACTTATTAGCACGCTTTAATCTTAGTGGCAAAATGAGTACCAAAGGTTTATCAAAAGGAATGGAGTCTGCTTTAGGTATTACAATTGGCTTGGCTAGTCAAGCACCGCTTACCATTTTCGATGAACCATACATCGGCTTAGATGCGTCGGCACGCTATTTGTTTTACGACTTGATTTTGGAAGCATATCAAGAAAAGCCACGAACGATTATTCTATCTACCCATCTAATTGATGAAGTAAGCAATTTATTTGAAGAAGTAGTCGTTATTCAAAAAGGACAGAAGTTGCTGCATGAAACAGCAGAAAATATGATGAATAAGGCTCTTCATATTAGCGGGAAAGAAGATGTAGTTGACGCTTTTATTAAAAACCAAAACGTCATCCATCAATCTGTTATCGCAGGTAGAAAATCAGCAGTGTTGTTTGGAGGACCATATAACCTTGCTGAAGTAGGTGAGCATAGATTAACGATTGAGAGTATTAACGTTCAGCAGTTGATGGTTTATCTCACAGAAGAGAACAGGAGTGGAAAGCTTTATGTTTAAAGATACAAAAGCAATGCTGTATTATTTATTTCTTGACCATCGCTCGTCAATTTTGATCTTTTGGGGCATTTTTATTGGGAGCATCTTGGCTATTTTAACAATTACGACGGCTGCTGATACTTCTGTTATGGTCGTATCACCAAGCTTACCAATCCTTATTTTCTGCGGGATTGCAGGGTTTGTAATGGTGAAAGAGTCGCTACCTTTTTGTATTAAAATGGGCATGACGCGAAAAAGTTTTTTAACAAGCGTTTTTTTATTCAACATACTGTTAGCGGCGGGGATATCCATTATTCAAGCTTTTGTAAATGCACTATTTCGTCTAGTCATTGACATTACATCTACACAGGTCAGGATTTTTAGTACCATTGAAGCTACTACTATGAATTCTACTTGGTATAACCAACTTCTATTTGATTGCATTCTTTGTTTCTTTTTGCTATCAGCGGGGCTTTTGTTAGGAAGCGTCTTTTACCGAACGGGTTTGATTGGAGGAGCAAGTGTCATTGCTTTTCTATTTGGGCTGTTTTTATTTTCAACTACAAGAGACTGGATTGTTGAACTGTTTGTCACAATAAATGACTCGTTTCAGGTCACTCCTAACCTAGGTACAATATCGGTATTGGCCGTTTTAACAGTTATTCCAACATGGCTATTGCTCAGAAAAGCATCAACGATCTCGTATAACGTACGATAAAATCACATTTTAATCCCTTCTAATTATAGTCATATGCTCATATAACTAATTATCAAGTTTTTTTAAATAAATACCAACGTTCTAACGTGGTAATAAGCTGAGAGACATCTAAGAAGGAAGGGATTTAACAATGACATATCGATTACTGGCGTTAAATATTGATGGTACCATTTTAAATAGTCAAGGCCGTATTACAAAAGAAACGAAAGAAGCAATTCAGTTCGTCAAAAATAAAGGCGTCTACGTTACGCTCGTAACAAATCGCCATTTTCCATCTGCGCGAAAGATTGCAAGGTCCTTGAAAATTCATCCAACAATGCTCATTACGCACAGTGGAGGGTTTATCGCTTCTTCCGTTGATAAGCCGGTATTAGACCGAAGATTAAGCGAAGAAAAAACGTTTAACCTTATTCAACTGTTAGAGAACTTTAACTGTCATATTCGAATTTTACATGAACGCTTTTCAATTGGTAATCGTGTCAAGCTTCCAAATAATATCGTGGCTAAAACGATGTTAAAAACAGGAGAACCACTTTTTTATCCTGTTCAGTTTGTAGACTCATTGGGAGATGCGCTAAGGGATGAGCCAGTATCGACTCCAAAAATTGAAGTGTATTTTGCAGATAAAAGAGAAAAGGAATATGCAGAACAAACCATTGCATCTGCGGTGAAGGACATTGAATGGTTTTCTTACCCCAACGAAAATCGATGCTACATTACGCCAAAAGGAGCGAATAAGGCATCCGGTATTCGCTATGTAGCAAGTCAACTAGGCATTCCGATGGAAGATGTCGTTTCAATTGGCAATTGCTATGATGATATCGAAATGATTGAGCAAGCCGGTATGGGTGTAGCTATGGGGCATTCGCCAACAAATCTCAAAATGCTGGCCGATTGGGTCACAAGGTCAAACAATGAAAACGGAGTGGCATATATGATTAAAGAGCTGTTTAGAAAACAGCAGCGATTAGGTTACTTGAACCAGCTTGATGGAACGAGACTAAACTAAGGCATAGAGGCTGGGACATAAGTATTTCAGTCAATCATCAATCCGAACTATTGGGAGGTAATGACTCTTTTATAGTTCGGATTTTTTGTTGATTGTGAAACCAATTTTAGAGAACTAGCGCAATGGAACGAACTAGTTATGATAACCTAAATATGTTAGAAAAGGCATAATTCGTTTTTTAATTTAGCAGCAATTGACCGAGTCATTGATGTTCTGTAAACTGATAGAAGCTTATCTATGTTTAAAATTGAAAGGTGATTATCGTGAAAATATATGTTCAAGGGTTAGAAGACGAACGATTTCTTCGACCGCTTCAGCTCATTTCTGACTTATTCTTTGAAGAGAGCGATGTTTCTTTTACTTCAAATCAAGAAGAAGACCTACAAATTACGTTTACACTAACTGTCAATGAGCAGATTTCAGCACATATTGCTTTAAAGGCTCGAGACCATGATAAAGTATATAAAGAAGAACTATCAAAGCCAAACTTAGTAGGTTTATCTGAAAAAGAACAGTTCAAGCAAGTGAAAAATGTTGTCCTCCGCGTCTTTTTATCTGTGCTCCAAGAATATACGAATATCGTACAAAAGTGGGGAGTTCTAACGGGAATTCGTCCAACAAAGCTTCTTCATAGGAAGCTTCAAGCTGGAAAAACAAAAGAAGAAGCTCACCAGGAGTTGAAAGAGCAGTATTTAATTACGGACGATAAAATTCAGCTGATGCAGGATATCGTCGATCGCCAACTAGCCGCTGTTCCTGATCTTCATGAGTTATCTGGTGAAGTAAGCATTTATATTGGCATTCCTTTTTGTCCGACAAAGTGCGCATACTGCACGTTTCCTGCTTATGCGATTAACGGGCGTCAAGGTTCGGTTAATTCATTTCTGGGTGGCCTTCACTACGAAATGCGTGAAATTGGAAAATGGTTAAAAGAAAACAATATCAAAATTACAACTGTTTATTACGGTGGAGGGACGCCAACAAGCATTACTGCTGAGGAAATGGACATGCTGTATGAAGAAATGTATGAATCTTTTCCTGATGTGAAAAACATTCGTGAAATTACGGTGGAAGCAGGGCGCCCTGATACCATTACAGCTGATAAGTTAAAAGTGCTGCAAAAATGGAATATCGACCGCATTAGCGTCAATCCACAGTCGTATACGCAAGAGACGTTAAAAGCAATTGGGCGTCATCATACGGTTGAAGAGACGATTGAAAAATTCCATTTATCTCGTGAAATGAACATGAACAATATTAATATGGATTTGATTATTGGGTTACCAAATGAAGGCGTAACGGAGTTCTCACATACGTTAAAAGAATCACAGAAGCTGTTGCCTGAATCGCTGACGGTTCATACGCTTTCTTTTAAGCGTGCATCTGAAATGACGCAAAATAAGCGTAAATATAAAGTGGCTGATCGTTATGAAATCAGCCAAATGATGGATATGGCAACAGAGTGGACAAAAGAAAACGGCTATAAGCCTTACTATCTATATCGCCAAAAAAATATTTTAGGTAATCTTGAAAATGTGGGCTATGCTTTTCCAGGCCAAGAGAGTATCTATAATATCATGATTATGGAAGAGAAACAGACGATTATTGGATTAGGTTGCGGGGCTTCTAGTAAATTTGTTCATCCAAAGACAGGTGTGATTACGCGTTTTGCTAATCCGAAAGATCCGAAGTCATATAATGATGGGTTTAAGCATTATACAGAAGAAAAAATTAAAATTCTAACTGATTTATTCAATGTTTAATAGAAACTGCCGTGTATTTATTCCGAAAATACATGGCAGTTTTTTAATTTGCATAAAGAGAAGGAAATATGTCGAAGACGATTGAATATATAATTTGTTGCAAACGTTTTCTGAAAATAAGTGAGGTGCTGTTCAATGATGAATGTACAATTAACGATTCCTTCAATGATGGAGCGAGCAGAGACGTTTTTTAAGAAGAAGGAGGTTATTTCAAGGTCCACAAAAGGTATGGAACGTTTTACCTATGAAGAAACGGGAAAGAGAACGCGAAAATTGTCTTCCATGCTAGTAGAGCTGGGAGTAGAACGAGGTGACCGTGTTGGAACGTTTGCTTGGAATCATCATCGCCATTTAGAAGCTTATTTTGCAATTCCAGGAATCGGTGCCGTGTTGCACACGATTAATATTCGCTTAGATCCTCAGCAAATTATTTATGTTATTAATCATGCAAAAGATAAAGTACTTTTAATTGATGAGTGCTTTTTACCGCTCTTTGAAAAAATCCACCAAGAATTACCTCACGTAGAAGCTTATATTATTATGTCTGACGAACCCTCGCTCCCTGAAAGTAGTGTAAATCCAATTTATCATTACGAAGAGCTGCTAAAGCGTGGAGATGAAACGTTTGCTTTTCTTTCAGATATTCAAGAAGAAGAGCCAGCAGGAATCTGCTACACTTCCGCTACCACAGGTAAGCCAAAAGGCGTTGTTTACTCACATCGAGGCATTTATTTGCATTGCATGGCACTCGGATTAAGAGATGGTGCAGAGCTGTCTGAAGCTGATATTGCTATGCCGGTAGTTCCAATGTTCCACGTTAATGCATGGGGCTTACCGTTTGCTGCTGTTTGGCTTGGCACAACCCTTGTAATGCCGGGAGCTTTTTTCACTCCGACTATCTTAGCGGAGATGATTCAAAATGAAAAAGTGACGATTGCAGCTGGAGTACCAACAATATGGCTAGGTTTGCTGCAAGAGCTTGAAAAAGGTGAGTATGATACCAGTCATGTGCGTGCGTTTTTATGCGGAGGGTCTGCGGCACCGCTGAGCGTTATTCAGCGTTTTGAAGAAAAGTTTAATATTCCATTTATGCATGCGTACGGCATGACGGAAACCAGTCCCCTTGTCACGATATCTAGATTAAAAAGTTATCAAGAAGAGAAGTCTGCTCCCGAGCGATTAGCGTTAAAAGCTAAGCAAGGATTCCTTGTTCCTGGCGTTGAAATGAAAGTAATCGGTCAGAATGGAGAAGTAGATTGGGATGGTAATGAAATGGGGGAGCTCTTGCTCAGGGGACCTTGGATTGCTTCAGAATACTATGAAGATGACCGTACGAGCGAAGCGTTTAAAGATGGTTGGTTATATACAGGAGACGTGGTTACAGTTGATGAAGAAGGTTTTATTAAAATTGTTGATCGTACAAAAGACTTGATTAAAAGCGGTGGAGAATGGATTTCATCGGTCGACATTGAGAATGCATTGATGGGGCATGAAGGTGTCTTTGAAGCATCGGTTATTGCTGTACCTCATGAAAAATGGCAAGAGCGCCCAGTGGCGTGCGTCGTTTTAAAAGAAGGATATACAGCACAAGTAACCAAGGAAGATATTTTAACTTTCCTTTCGCCTCAATTTGCGAAATGGTGGCTTCCAGACGATGTGATTTTTATGGATGAAATTCCAAAAACAACCGTCGGTAAATTTCTAAAACGAGCACTTCGTGAAAAAGTACTAGAACGCTATGAATTGAAAGGGTGAAGGAAGATGACTGTAAATTTAAAAGTTGTTGAATTAGAAATGAAAGAACGCGTGGCTATTTTATCTTTAAATCGACCGGAATCATTAAATGCTCTCAATATAGAAGTGCTGCAACAGCTTGTTCAATGCTTAAAAGAAGTAGAAGAGAGCCAAGCAGATATTGTCGTCTTGCAAGGAAAAGGAAACGTATTTTCTGCAGGTGGTGATATCAAAATGATGCTGGATCCAAACAGAGCAAACTCATTTCGTAAGGTAATGGATTTAATCAATGAAGTGACGCTAAGGTTATACACGCTTCCTCAGCTTACCATTAGCGCTATTCACGGAGCAGCGGCTGGCTTAGGGCTTAGCATTGCGCTCGCGAGTGATTATATCATTGCGCAAAAAGATGCTAAGATTGCTATGAATTTTATTGGAATCGGACTTATTCCAGATGGAGGAGGCCACTTCTTATTAGCAAAACGCCTCGGTAATCACCGTGCAAAACAGCTTATTTGGCGGGGGGAAACGCTATCAGCAGAAAAAGCGTATAAAATTGGGATAATTGATGAAATAAAAGAAGGAGATTTGGCGAAGCATGTAGAAGATTATGTTTCATACTGGCTCAAAAAGCCAGCGCTTGCTTTAAAAGAGACGAAACGAATTTTCGTTGAAACGTCAATTGAAGAGCTGAAGACTGTATTACAGTTAGAGAAAAGAAGTCAGTTTAGCATGAGCCAAAGTGATGATCATCAAGAGGGGATTGAAGCATTTTTGGCGAAACGTTTGCCGGTGTTTAATCAGCGTTCAAAAGATATTTCCGAAAATTAAGTGAACTAGTTTAAAAGCAAGTGTTTTTGTCTATCATGTAGATAGAGCATGTTTAAAAAATTAGCATCAGTGGTATCAAAAGATAATAATAGAAATCAATGAGGTGATTGAAAGATGAATAAAACAGATTTAGTAAATGCAGTAGCTTCAAAATCGGAATTAACAAAAGCAGACGCATCAAAAGCAGTAGATGCACTATTAGACACAATTTCTACAACATTAGGTCAAGGGGAAAAAATTCAGCTTATCGGCTTCGGTACATTTGAAGTTCGTGAGCGCGCAGCTCGTACAGGGCGCAACCCACAAACTGGTGAAGAAATGCAAATTCCAGCTTCTAAAGTACCAGCATTTAAAGCAGGTAAAGAATTAAAAGAAGCTGTAAAGTGAATAAAAAAGAGACTGAGACATAAGTAGTTCAGCCTCTACTATACCTGAACGATTGAGAGTTCATAACTTTTAATCGTTCAGGTTTTT